>JADFRB010000026.1 GCA_022561525.1 Nitrospinota bacterium | reverse complement strand
CCCGAGGCCTATGAGGCGATACTCGAACGCGCCGGGGTCGTAGCAGATCCTCTTCGGCGGCGGGCCATCATGCAAAGCCAAATCCATACGCTTGCCAAGGCCGTCAAAGGTCACGCGTATCCCGCTAACCGTGATGAGTTATTGGAGCAAGCCGTTTTTTCAGCCGAGTGTCCCAATTTGGTATGTGGGGCGTTTGATAAGAAGTATTTAGAGTTGCCCCCGGAGGTGCTCATCACCTCCATGAAGGAGCATCAAGGGTTTTTTCCCGTTGTCAATTCGAAGCAAGTCTTGCTGCCGAAGTTTCTCGCTCCGACGAACATGAAAATCCCAAAGATGGATTTGATTAGGGTGGGGAATGAGCGAGTATTGGCCGCACGCCTTGCGGATGCCCGGTACTTTTTTGAAGAAGACTGCAAAGGCAAGCTGGCCGATCGCGTGAATCATCTCAAGGGTGTGGTGTTCCATAAGAAACTCGGAACCTTGTATCAAAAGACGGATCGGCTTATATCTCTGATTGGGACCATTGCCGAGGCTGCGGGATCCGTGGACTTGAAAGAGCCGGGGCAGCGAGCCGCGCTGTTGAGTAAGGCGGATCTCTCGACGGGGATGGTGGGAGAATTTCCAACGCTGCAAGGTGCAATGGGAAAAGAATACGCCGCTCACGATGGGGAGTCTTCTAATGTCTGCCAGGCGTTGGGTGAGTATTATCAACCTCGCACACCCGAGGATGCGATACCTGAAACCCGTGTTGGCCAGTTCTTGTCGATCGTTGATCGGTTGGATACCTTAGCTGCCTTTTTTCATGTGGGCATGGTGCCGTCCGGGTCGGAAGATCCGTTTGCGCTTCGACGGCAGGCCTTTGGGTTAGTTCGTATTGTAGTTGAAGGGCCTGTCAACGTGAATCTCATTGACCTCCTTCGTCAGGCCGAACAATTGTTAACCAAGCAGGGAGTGCAGTCGGTGCAACCCGCGGAAGATGGGCAGGACAAAAACCCCAGGGAACCACTTGCGACGCTGGTTGAATTTCTGGCGGATCGACTTCGATACTATGGGCGAACACTTCATGGATTTCGAGAGGATGTGATGGATGCGGTCCTTAAAGGGCGGAAATTTGGCGAGTTCTCTATGCCCGATCTGTTTTCCCGCATGGAAGCCATTCAGGCCATCACGCGCCAGGAGGATTTTGATCCTTTGATGGTGGGATTTAAGCGGGCGCATCGATTAATCGAAAAAGAACAATGGATCTCAAGTGAGGTGAAACCTGACCTCTTGGTCCATCAATCTGAGCAGGCATTGATTCAGGTTGTTGATTTGACACAAGAAACTGTGGCCGCATCAATAGCCGAAATGGATTATCCCAGGGCCTTGCAGGCACTGATTGAGTTAAAGAATCCTATCGATGCCTTTTTCGATGGGGTTCTGGTCAATGCTCCGCAACCAGAGGTACGCGCTAATCGATTATCGTTATTACGGAAGGTGGACGAATTATTTTTAGGCATTGGTGACCTGTCGCAGATTCAAGTGCAAGGCCAGTAGCCCGCAGAATCTGAAGGCAGAATTGCATGTATCATGTAGGGATGCTCAAGTCCCATGATCTTTTCTGAATCACGATTTCGATGGTTTAGTTTCTGGATCACGTTCCTATTAATCATTGTGTGTAATGGCATGCTGTTGGGAGCTCTATGGGCGAGCGGCCTGGACCTGGAATTTGTGCTGACGAATTCCGAACTCTACGATCCGGCAAGTGGGCATTGCGTGGGTGTGGCTTGGATGAAAGTGTCAGGTGTCGATAGCCCCATTCAAGTGTGCTCTGAATGGCTAGATACCACCGATCCAACTGGGCAAGTTCACACCCTTAGACCACATGAGCCGTTGGCCATGGGGCCAGATGGGAATTTGTACTATCAGAATGCCCGAAACGCGGATCTTCAACTTTTAGCCTTACTTGCCTTTACCATCGCGGTGATTTTTTCCGGAATGTGCCTGAAACGGTTTCTCATGACCTGGTACCAGCTACAGCTTCAGGCAGGCAAGCAGCAACTATAATACGACTTCGGGCAGATTTATGCTTGTGGACAAAGGGAATCTATGTGTGTGACCTTCATAATGTGACGAATTTCTGAAACTTATCCTAAATTCACACAGAAATATTTATGAGAAATCATAAAACTGTGGTACATTTTCGCTTCTTCTATCTGAGGGGGTGAAACTGGTCGGCTGGACTATTCCAGCCAAGAAGGGGGAGCCAACGCATGCGGAACAAGAAGTATGTCTACTACTTCGGTGATGGCAAAGCCGAAGGGAAGGGCTCAATGAGAGAGCTCCTTGGCGGAAAAGGTGCTGGTCTTGCCGAAATGACCAACATGAACATTTCCGTCCCGTCAGGGTTTACCATCACCACCGACGCCTGCCTCGAATATTTTCATTCCAAGAAAAAGTATCCAACGGGAATGTGGGATCAAACCCTCCAGGGATTGAAGCGCGTTGAACGGTCCATGAAAGCTGGGTTTGGCGATTCAAAGAATCCCTTGCTCGTGTCGGTGCGTTCGGGGGCGCGTGCTTCCATGCCGGGCATGATGGATACGGTCTTAAATCTAGGGTTGAATTCTGTCACGGTGAAGGCGCTGGCCAACAAAACGAACAATCCGCGTTTCGCTATGGATGCCTATCGCCGATTTATGACGATGTTTGGATCTGTAGTTATGGACATCCATCGTGATAAATTTGAAGGCGTATTGGATGAAACGAAACGGGCATTAGGCGTGACGAACGATGCCGATATTCCTGCCGAAGATCTTGCCGAGCTAATCATGAAATATAAAGAAGTGGTTCGTCAGGAAACCGGGAGGAAATTTCCTGAAGATCCCTTAGAGCAGTTGAAGATGGGCATCAATGCGGTGTTTACCTCATGGTTCGGGGATCGCGCGGTCACCTATCGAAAGATTTATGGCATTCCCGATACCTGGGGGACGGCAGTCAATGTCCAATCCATGGTTTTCGGCAATATGGGTGAGACGAGCGGAACGGGCGTGGCATTTACCCGAGATCCTTCAACGGGTGTTCGAACCTTTTTCGGAGAATACTTGTTGAATGCGCAAGGTGAGGATGTCGTAGCCGGAATTCGAACGCCTCTCCCTGTGACTGCCCTTAAAGACAAACTTCCTTCTGCCTATAAAACCCTCATGACCACCCAAAAGATTTTGGAAAAGCATTTCCGCGATATGCAGGATATGGAGTTTACGATTCAAGAGGGCAAGCTCTACATGCTGCAAACCCGGGTTGGGAAGCGAACGGGGATTGCGGCCGTCCGTATTGCGATCGAGATGGTGAAGGAAGGTCTTATTGATAAGAAAGAGGCGGTCCGTCGTGTGGCCCCGGAACAATTAGAGCAGTATCTGTATCCGATTTTTGAACAAGCCGAGGAGAAAAAATATCAGCCGGTCGGTAAAGGGCTGCCTGCTGGACCGGGTGCGGCCTGTGGCAAGATTGCTTTGACGCCGGAATTGGCTGTTGCCATGAAAGCTCGCGGTGAAAAATCGGTTTTAGTGCGAAAAGAAACTAGCCCCGATGATATTCATGGCATGTACGCGTCGGAAGGTTTTTTAACGGCCACGGGAGGAATGACCTCCCACGCTGCAGTGGTCGCGCGCCAAATGGGAAAGGTCTGTGTGGCTGGTTGCGAAGATGTCGAAGTTCTGGAAGGCCAAGGCAAGGTCCGAATAGGATCGACCGTCTTCAAAGAAGGTGACGCTCTTTCCCTGAATGGGTTTACAGGATTTGTGTATGGGGGGCTGCTGTCGGTGGTGGCGTCCGAAGTGATTCAAGTCATTCAAGGAAAGCTACCCATCAGTCAGTCTGAAAAGTATCGGTATTTCTCGACTATTCTCAAATGGGCCGATGAATTTCGACACCTGAAGGTGCGCGCGAATGCCGATGTGCCTGATCAAGCCCAAATCGCACGAGGCTTCGGCGCGGAGGGTATTGGATTGTGTCGAACCGAGCATATGTTTTTCGCTGAAGATCGGGCACCCATTATGCAGGCCATGATTCTCGCTTCGACTCCCGAAGAACGAGGAAAATATTTGGATCAGCTTCTTCCCCTTCAGAAAAAAGACTTTATCGGACTCTATCGGGAAATGGAAGGGTACCCTGTCACCATTCGACTCCTGGACCCGCCTCTCCATGAATTTTTACCCAAACGTGAACACCTGATGGTGGAAATTGTTCGTTTGGAATTGACCAACGGCAGCCCAACTGAGATCGAAGAAAAAAAGAAAATGTTAGCTCGCGTCGAAGAGTTGCATGAATTTAATCCCATGCTCGGATTACGGGGATGTCGCTTGGGTATTACGATGCCAGAGATCACTCGCATGCAGGTTCGCGCGATCATGGAAGCCGCCTGCCATGTGGCGAAAGAAGGTAAGAAGCCCATTCTGGAAATTATGATCCCCTTGGTCGGGATGGCCACGGAGATGAAATCTCAAAAAACGCTCATTACAGAAGTAGCCGAGGAAACCATGAAGCGGTGTGGCAAGAAGCTGTCCTATTTGATCGGCACCATGATTGAGTTGCCTCGTGCCGCTGTGACTGCGCGGAAAATCGCCGAAGACGCCGAGTTCTTTTCTTTTGGTACCAACGATCTCACGCAAACCACGTATGGACTCTCGCGTGACGATGCGGCGAGGTTCACGGGATTTTATCGTGATCATAATTTGCTGGAATTTGATCCCTTTGCCGTACTCGATCAAGAAGGCGTGGGGGCGCTCATGCGCTTGGCTCGGGATGAAGGTCGCGCCGCTCGCCCAGACATCAAACTTGGTATTTGTGGTGAGCATGGTGGGAGCCCAGTTCCGTAGAGTTCTGTCACAACCTTGGGTTGGACTATGTGAGTTGCTCTCCGTACCGGGTGGCTATTGCACGGCTCGCCGCCGCCCAGGCTGCACTCAATGCGGAGGATCAGAAACCGGCGGCGAAGCCAAAGAAGAAAGCCATGAAGGCTTCGGCCAAAACCAAAACCCATGCCCGTCGCGTAGGTGCTCCAATATCCAAAGCCAAGCCGAAAGCCAAAGCGCGGCCGCGAAATACTAAAGCTCGCCGGTGAGTGACGTCGTTCCAGACGTCACATTCATGAAGCAGGCCCTCAGGCTTGCTGCCCGAGGCAGGGGAACGACAAGCCCGAATCCCATGGTTGGTGCGATGGTCGTGGCCAAGGGGAAAGTTGTTGGTTCCGGTTATCACAAACAAGCCGGTGGCCCACATGCCGAAATCTTTGCGCTCCAACAAGCCAAATCCCAATCTCGCAACGCCACCCTCTACGTCACCCTAGAACCCTGTTGCCATACAGAGAAACGAACTCCGCCTTGCGTGCCCGATATCATTCATTCAGGTGTTAGTCGGGTTGTCGTGGCCATGCGGGACCCAAATCCTCAAGTGGCGGGTCGCGGCATTCAGCAACTGAGACGGGCAGGAATAGCCGTAGATGTTGGGTGTCTCAAACACGAGGCTGCCAAGCTCAATGAGGTCTATGTCCATTGGATCAAAACCGGACGACCATTCGTTATTCTTAAAAGCGCGATGACGCTGGATGGAAAAATTGCCACAGCGAAGGGTGAGTCAAAATGGATTACGGGCCCAAGAGCGCGGGAACATGTTCATCAATTGAGGAGCCGAGTGGATGTGATTGCGGTGGGAGTGAATACCGTTCTCAAAGATGATCCACAGCTCACCGTCCGGCTCATAGCGAAAAAAGGACAATCAAACATTTCTCGTCAACCAGTTCGGATGGTCTTCGATAGCCGACTTCGAATTCCGCTTACGGCCCGTGTTCTTCAAGGGATCGAGCAATCCCCAACAGCCATCGCTACCACGAAAATGGCCAGCCACAAAAAAATTGAACAATTGCGATCGATGGATGTAGAAGTTCTGGTGCTCCCTCAAAAACGAAACCACGTCTCTATTCGTCGATGTCTTCAAGAACTTGGGAGCATGGGGATCACCAGTCTGATGGTAGAAGGCGGGGGCGAGTTAAACGCCAGTTTTTTGCGTGAGGGTCTGGTGAATCAGGTGTGTCTGTATTTTGCCCCTGTTTTGCTAGGCGGACAAGATGCGAAAGGTTTGTTGGGGGGGCTCTCGCCCAAACACCTGGGTGAAAAAGTCGCGGTATCGAAACTCCACCTTCAATATCTTGGCGATGATTGGTTGATCACAGGAGACTTGAGGCCCAAGCTATAATTAGGGCGTGAAAAAGGCCAAAGGGCGTGCCGAAGGTCCCGGCATGCACAGGATTACCTATGACAGAGGGTCCTTTACTCTGGAGCGGCCTGTGCGGGACCGAAGGCTTCAAACCGCCCGGCAAAGGCCTACGCGCCATAAAACCCGCACCACAGCATAAAACAAAAAACCAAGGATATTGCCCTCGCGCTCGGTGTGCTGGGCCGCACGTCCGGCCCGTTTGGGAACGGTGAGCGGGCTTGCAAGGACCGGGGTAGAACAGGGGGGAAACCATATATTTTGATTGTATCATGTAGCGTTACGTGTTACGCTTAGCAATGATCAAGTCTTTTCGTCATCGCGGGCTGAAACGGTATTACGAGCAAGATGACCCGCGATATTTGCCGCCTGCCCTGACATGACGCATTGGAAAGATATTAGGTTTGATGGATGCCGCTGACAGTCTTGACGGGATGAACCTTCCCGCCCTGCGGCTTCATAAATTAACAGGGGACTTAAAAGGCCATTGGAGTGTGAGTGTCACAGGAAACTGGCGGATCATTTTTACGTTTGAAGATGGAGAGTTCCATAATCTGGAATTGATTGATTATCATTGAGGAGGATAAAACGATGCCGATGAAAAAACCGCCGCATCCCGGAGAAGTGCTCAAAGACCTTTGCATTGAGCCTTTAGGGGAGACGATTACTGATATTGCCGAAAAACTTGGCGTGAGCCGGAAGACCTTATCTGATCTGTTGAACGGGAAACGAAGCCTGTCTCTGGATATGGCTATCCGTGTTTCCAAGGCATTTGGGAGCACACCGGATACCTGGCTGCGCATGCAGCTTGCTTATGACCTGGCCCGGCAGGAAAAGCATGCTGCCAAAATCAAGGTGCCCCGGCTTGTGCCAAAATCAGAAGAAGTACATGTGTAGGGAATGGAAACTTGGGAAACCCTATAAGCATTAGAAAAACCGGTCTTTTTTAAAATTTTGTGCCAGGCTCATTATTCAATAAAACAGATTCAGGGGTGAAGATGGCAAAGCAGGCAAAAACCAAAAAGAGGGAAGTCCGGAACTACACCCATAAGGGGAAAAAGCGGCTGAATAATCCGCCCGTGGGATTGGTCACGCCGGATACGGATCAAGACCAGGGGAAAAAGACCTATGCTTACGATCCCCATCTTGACCCCCAGCTCACGTGGGCCGGGAAAGCCGAACATACCTCGTTTAAAGTACCAACCGTTTCCCTGCATGTCCATGAACGGATTGATCCCCGCAGCATTATCGAAGCGGTGAAGAAAAGAAATGGGAATGGGAACGGCGGGCAGCTTCCGCTTTTTTCTATGCCGGAGGAAAATCCACCCATTAGGGAAGCTATTGAGTTTTACAAGCACAAACATAACTGGTCGAACCGTCTGATAGCCGGTGACAGCCTCCTGGTCATGAACAGCCTGCTTGAAAAAGAAGGGATGGGCGGGAAAGTTCAGATGGTCTATATCGACCCGCCTTACGGAATTAGGTACGGCTCCAACTTTCAGCCTTTTGTGAACAAGCGTGACGTGAAGGATGGGAAGGATGAGGACCTAAGCCAGGAACCCGAGATGATCAAAGCATTCCGTGATACCTGGGAGCTTGGAATTCACTTATGAAAAATAAAGCCGTCTTTTTGACAAGCATTCAAAGGCTTAAGCCATGACCACTTCTTGTAGTGGTTCATTTTTTCTGCGGCGCGATACCTGCACTGTAACTTTACGATCCAGCTTGTTGAGGAATGCCATTAACCGCGCCTCTGAAAACCGATAATAGCGGGCATTCATCAGTTGTGAGACTTCCGCTTGTCCAATTTCGAGAACTTTTTGCACCTCCTTTTGTTTTTTCAGCCCGCGCCCTTTAAGAATTTTGAGAATTTGAAAACCGAGTTCAGCTCGCATGAGTAAACTATCAGCATCCTTCAAGCCTAAATCAGCAAAGACATTGCCTGAACTTTCCTCAAATTCTATTTTGCTTTTTTTCTTCATGACTGACACTCCTTTTCCATTTCTACGGCTTCTTTATATCGCCGTGCGATCAAGTCCACGTCCTTTTTCTGTGTGGCAATACCCTGCTTGCTTTTCTTCTGAAACGCATGCAGGACATAGATCCGCGTTCCAATTTGTACGGCATACACCAGCCGATAGGTATCACTGTCAAAATCGTCTTTGATTTCAAAGACTCCGCTTCCTATCCCTTTGAATGTCTTGCCGTGTGGCGGTTTCTCCCCTCGTTGAGCCAAATAGAGTTCGCCACCCAGTTGCTTTTGCACGTCCTCCGGCATCTTCTTCAATCGCTTTTTGCTATCACCGATCCAGACAACAGGCCGGAGGACAACATTCTTCGACAAGGCTTTTCTCCTTAGGGCTCGCGCAAAAATAACTTCCCATGTTTGGGCGTCGATCCATCCAGTCTGGCGGCGTTGCTCGTCCTTTCCATACGAGGAGTATGCGCTGTCCTCGCACCTTGCCAGACAGGCGTCTCAGCACCCAAACATGGGAAGTTATTCTTGCGCGAACCCTTACTTCTACAGAATATTACAATATTGTAATAATTGCAAGAATAAAATGACCTAATGTGATCGGCGCTGCGATAAAAAACCACAAGCATGGGTCACATTGAGGTTCGAAGTTTTCAGTTTTCATGGGTTCCCTGTCTGTGCTATTTTAATGGTGATAAACGTGGTTATCACCATTAAACGGCATTCACAACATTCTTCTAAAACCATGCCATCCAAACTGCCTATCATTATTCAAAACTCCAAAAACGTGTTAACGCCTGCCGAGTATCAGAAGCTTGCGGATGTGCCGCCGGAACTCGAATGGTTTGCCAATATCGATAACGCTAAAACCCGGCGGGCTTATAAAATCGATATTGAAGATTTTACTTCCCTTATGGGTATTCGCGCCCCGGAGGCCATGCGGACCGTCACCCGTGCCCATGTGCTGGCCTAGCGGAAGAAACTGGAAACGGAGGACCTTGGTCCTGCCACCATCCGGCGCAATCTCTCGGCCTTATCATCCCTGTTTGATCATCTGTGTGAGCGCAATGCGGTCACGCATAATCCGGTCAAAGGCGTGAAACGGCCCAAATCCAATAGCAATGAAGGGACAACACCGGCCATTAGTGACGCTGAAACAAGACATAATTTAGGGAGGTCATGATGAAAAAAGTCGCGGTTATTTTATCAGGCTGTGGGTTTTTAGATGGTGCTGAGATCACCGAAGCGATTAGTACGTTGGTCGCGATTGGACAACAGGGCGCGGAGTATGCCTGTTTTGCACCGAACAAGGATGTGGCTGAAACAAATCATCTCACTCAGCAACCCACCGGGCAAAATCGAAACGTGCTGCAAGAAGCTTCTCGTATTGCACGAGGTGAGATTCAGCCATTAGAAGACTTAAAGGCGCAAAACTTTGACGCCCTCGCATTCCCCGGTGGATTTGGAGCTGCGCTGCATTTGTGTGACTTTGCCCAAAAAGGCAGTGGCGGCACCATTGATCCGCAGGTCCTTCGTATCGTGAAAGAATTTCATGAGAGTCGCAAGCCGATCGCCGCGATTTGCATTGCCCCGGCGATTATGGCTCTAGCGTTTGGAGACAAAGGCGTCAATGTGACTATTGGGGATGATCAGGGAACAGCATCAGAAGTTGAAAAAACCGGCGCCAAACATTCCAACTGCGCAGTCGAAAAGTTTGTCGTGGATTCTGCCAACAAAATCATCACCACTCCCGCCTATATGTACGGCACTGCCAAACCCCACCAAATATTTGAAGGCGTGAGTGGAGCGATTGCCGAACTGATTAAGATGGCGTGAGGGCGAGGCCCTTGAGTCTGAACAAAAATACCGGCAGCTTAATTCAACAATCGGAGAGAAGTCTTTTGAGCTATCTTGAAAAAGACCTGGTCCTCACTCAGGAGTTCTGCATTTAAATCAAGCGCGCACTGAGCAATATGAGCATCAGGAGTCGAAACATTGAACCCTTTCGAAAACAAATGTGCGCGAAAACTCCCTACCCGCATCCAGTGCTCCAAACTATGCTCACAAAGAGGAAGATCAAGGAGAAAAGATTCTAATCGCCCACGTTGCCGTATAGTCATTTTTCCACTGAGTAATTCCGCAGCGACAATGGGTGGGAGATAGGCACGGCCTTCAGCCAAGGCCTCATCAATCACGGAAGGGCCCGTA
>JADFRB010000386.1 GCA_022561525.1 Nitrospinota bacterium | reverse complement strand
CATACTCCTCGTATGGAAAGGACGAGCAACGCCGCCAGACAGGATGGATCGACGCCCAAACAGGGGAAGTTATTTTTGCGCGAGCCCTTAGTACGTGAGCACGGCAAAAGGGCGAGAACGCCGCTGGCGGCTTTTTTCAACATTCCCTGAAGACAACAGAAATCGACCCCAGAAGGAGGTAGGATGGA
Organism: Nitrospinota bacterium; assembly: GCA_022561525.1. GTDB lineage: Bacteria > Nitrospirota > Nitrospiria > Nitrospirales > UBA8639 > Nitronereus. The sequence goes on along the minus strand of JADFRB010000386.1, from coordinate 1,895 downwards.
AACAAAAGTCGCACTCATCACCGGTGGTGCACGCGGCATTGGCAAAGGCATTGCGCTTGATTTGGCCAACCAGGGATGGGCTATTGCCATTTGCTATCGAACCAGCGAACACGATGCTGAAACCACCACAAAGGCCATCATCGAACGAGGTGGGCAGGGAATCGCTATTTGTTGCGATGTGTCTGATCCCAAAGCCTGCCAAGATTTGGTCAAGCAGATTGAAGAGAAATGGGAAAAGATTGATGTCCTGGTGAACGGGGCAGGGCCCTATCATCGGATCAATCTGTTCAACGAGACACCTGAAGGCTGGAATGAAATGTTCAGCAACAACCTGCATCCGATTTTTTATTTAGCCCAGGCCGTGGCACCAGGGATGAAAACGCGCAAGTCCGGTCGGATCATTTCGTTTAGCATGGCCAATGCGGACAAAATGGAAGCCCAACCCATGGTCACGGCTCATTATATCGCCAAGGCTGGCATACTGATCCTCACACGAACCCTCGCCAAAATGCTGGCACCCGATGGCATTACGGTCAACGCGATCTCTCCAGGATTCATTGACTCAGGCAGCGCCCCACCAGAAGAACTCGAGGGCATGGCCAAGAAAATTCCCGCAGGGTATGTCGGTGAAGTGAAAGATACAATCTCGGCAGTGCGCTACCTGTTATCCGATGAAGCGCGCTATGTGACAGGAACAAACATCCACATCAGCGGCGGCTGGGGGATGTAAAGGGAACAATGAAAGTAGCCACTTTTATTGTTCCCTTGTTTGTTTAAGAATTTATCTTGTCGGGTTTCGTCCCGACAGCCGAGGCCCTTTTATTTCGGCAAAAGGACCCAAAACCATTTCCGCCCCTGCGCGGCCCTACGGGTCCCTTCGTCGCCTTACCGAATCAAGATGGCTCAGAAACTCGCTGCGCTCAAACAGTCTTCGCCAAAGAGTCGGATTCGGTAAGGCGACGAAGCCGCGCCCAACGCGGGGAACGACCAGAAGAGATCCATCGAGGTGGAATTAAAATTCCCTTTGCTCTTTGGGGAGAGGGTTGAGGTGAGGGGAAATTTCGGATAATCTCTCCGTCCATTTGATTCCAAACACTTCAGAAAAATGATGCGCGATTTGGTCTCGGACTTTTTTAAGGTCCGGTTCATGGCCTAATACCTCCGCCATCGACGTGACCTGACACCCTTCAATGCCACAGGGCACGATAAACTGAAAAGGCTTAAGATCAACCGTCACGTTCAACGCAAACCCGTGCATCGTCACACCGCGAGAAATTTTCACGCCCATGGCGGCAATCTTAGCAACAGGTTTGTCGGGATTTTTAGGATCGCGAATCCACACACCCACAAACTTTTCTACTCGTGCTCCTTCGATCCCCCATTCCGCCAACACACGAATAATGACCTCTTCCAACATTCGCATGTAGGTCTTTGGACCTGAGCAAAAATTCCGAAGGCGCAAAATTGGATACCCAATAATCTGCCCAGGCCCATGATAAGTTACCGATCCGCCACGCTCGCTTTCTACCACCTGAAGACCTTTATTTCGAAGAGCATCAACCTGGCCACCCCAATGCGCGTCTTTTGTGGTACGGCCAAGCGTCAACACGGGCTCATGTTCAAGGAGCACCAACGTATCCAGACGAGACTCCGCGTTCCGCTCATCGAGAAGATGCCATTGCAACTGACGAGCAGCTTCATAGTCCAGAAGTGGGATCGAGACCAACGAGCCATGTAGTATAGAGCGAGAAATTGTCACTTGCGCTATTTCTTTGGGTGTAAGAATAGGATTCAGCCCATGAACCCGAAGATACCGCTGAAAGGTTTCTTCATTCAACCTCGAAACGACAGTTGGGTGCAAAAAAGACGTGTAAGATATTGGCGTGCATGGTGAA
>JADFRB010000025.1 GCA_022561525.1 Nitrospinota bacterium | reverse complement strand
TCTTGATGTCCGTTTCGATCCACACGCACATCATATAACGTCGCCGCTTGCTCCCCTACCATGGCATCACCAATCCGCATCCGAGCCACCTCCCCTTCGAGCCGAACCGATAAAGGAAGTATATGATCTGTCGTCAGGGGAACAGCCATCACGAGGCGTCGTTGCGAGAGGATGTACCACACCTTTTGTATATCCAACCGGACAATTGTGACGGTGGCATAGCCCAGATCGGTTTTTATTCCGGCAAGATGTTCAATGCGATAGCGATCTCTTTTCACAAACAACTGGGCTTTTGACGATCGCTTTCCCTTCCGCCAGGTCAGTCGAGCCGAAAACTCCACATCGTGAGAAAATTCAATCCCATGTAACTCCCCAGCGTACACGTTGTCGAATACAGAGGGTGCAACCAGAGAGAGGACACACAGGCAGATAAGGAAAAGGACTGTATGCCACCTCAAATGGGTATGAGGGGGCGCAACGGCAATCATAAATTACTGACGCTCAAGAATGGGTTCAATGGTAAATTCACGCCCAAGAGCCGCTGGGGTAAATCGTGGAGGAGTGCGGACCGTGAGTGCGGTTTTTTTACGACTGGGTGCCGGCAGGTCAAAATCAACGGTCAACGCTCCGCCAGGCTCAATGATGACTTGTTGCTTACTGACCAACTTGATACTTGGATGCCAAGCACGAAGATCATAGGTTCCAGGCGGAATACCGTCCAATAAAAAATGTCCCTGTTCATCCGTGAGAACATAATACGGGTTTTCAACTGCAATGGCCCAACTTTCCATATACGCATGAAAGCCACATTGCATGACAAAGGTTCGTCGCTTCTTACTGAGCTGAAATAGACGAACTAAAGATTTCCCCGGCTTGTGGTCATGCATGGCATGAAGGTTTCCACGCTGATGCCGTTGATTGAACGGCAAGGGAGAATTAAAGAGGACCCTGGTTCCCGTCACGATCGACGTTTCATAGCCTTGAATATCATGCATCACAGGGTCCATGTTCACGACTTCGACACCATGCCCACTTCTCACCACAGTCGTAAAGGGCAGAAATCGACAATCCCGCGCTTCAACTCGCGGAACGGAAAGAGTAAACGGTTTACCAACTGGTACGCCTTCGAGCAAGACCACCACGTGTTGTAGTTGACGTTCTTCATTGACGAAAAAATCTCGAAGAAGACGCCACCCATGCCCATTCGAAATTCGTCCGCAGTACTCAGGGTCCGGAAAGATCACTAAATTATAGGCCTTGGGATCGGGCACCTCACCAGAAAGCGTCACGGTTCCCTGAACGGATCCACCATATTCTACTTCTTGCACTTCATAGGACCAGGCAGAACATGGGAACAAGAACAGTACGGTTATGAAAAAACGAATCATGAAGTCGTTTCCACCTTGAGAACCGTGCAAAAAATATTGGCCAGTTTCTAAACTCGAAATCCGAATCTCGAAATCCGAAACAAATCAGAAATTCGAATGTTTTAATTGGGTCACTAGAATGTGTTTCGGATTTCGATATTCGGATTTCGTATTTTCCCATTATGGTTTTTGGAGTCTGAGCGATGGCACAATCTCCACACCCTCACCCAGCAATTCTAAACCAAACCGTGGGTTATCACTCATTTCATGGACACTTCGGCGACCGGGTGGCGCGACATATTCAAAAAGTTCCGAAAAAGTTCCATTGGCTGTCACAGTGACCGGTCGTTCAAGATATTGTTTCATTCCCGCATGCCAAACCTTTAACGTATATTGTCCGGGTGGCACATCAGAAATTTCAAACTGTCCATCTTCTTTGGTAATCGCATAGTAGGGGTTTTTGACCACCACACCCCAGGAGAACATATAGGGATGAAACCCACATTGCATCACAAAAAGATTTCGGCCTTTTCTCAGATGAATCTTTTCAACCATAGGTTTTCCGGCCATATGTGTATGGCTATTCAACATCCCCAGCAACTTGTGAAATGGGTTCATGGGTAATGGCCGATTAAACAACACCCTCGCGCCACGTTCACGAGCTGTTTCGTATCCTTGGATATCATGTTCAATGGGATCCATATTGATCACAGTCACTTCATCTCGGTCGCGTAACACATTCACGAAAGGAGAAAAGTCGCAATCAAATGCGTTGATTCTGACTTTCGGCAAATCGAAAGATTTCCCTTTTTGAACACCGTCTAACATCACGACGGCATCTTTGAGGCTCCCATCCTTGGCAATAATAAAATCGTCCACAATTCGCCAACCCGTGCCTGTGGATATTCTTCCACAATACACCGCATCCGGAATCGTGACGAGATTGAATGCCATCGGCCTTGGCTTGTTTCCTGTAATCGTCACCTGCCCTCGAATGGTTCCTCCATTGGTGACGGACACTTCCTCGTAAGAAAAACTTGGCAACGCGGACAGAAGAATCCCCACGCTTGCCACCAAAGCCAACATCCAACGCCTCATGAAATCCTCCCTACACTATCGAATAACGTGGCGCAAATCCGAAAGTCGAATAATGAGAAAATCCGAAATCCGAATATCGAAATCCGAAACACACCCCGAATCCAAAACTCGAATGTTTCAAACGGATCATTCCGACTTATGCAACCAAGCGTTTTTGTATTTGCAATTCGGTCATTTGAATGTGTTTCGGATTTCGATATTCGTATTTCGAGCTTAGGGGGTTACCATTGGAAATTTTTTGATTGATTCAACAAGCCCACTGTGCACCACATGCCAAACGATTCCTACGGTTACTCTTCGAGGAAAAAAAACGGGGAAGCCGAAGCTCGGCTTCCCCGTCATTCTCACTCGATAACCTATCGAACCAATCGTTATTTAAACGAGATTGGTCGAACGCTACCTTCCGAAGACTGGGGCACCTGTGCTTCTTTCACTCCAGGAGCAGCCCCACTAAGCGGAAGAATTCTCTGGTCGTTCTTCGACAGAACCCGGAAATAACCCCATTGCCCTGATTGAGAATATGCCAAGCGAGCGTTGCTCCACACATAATCTCCAGTCATGGAATAAGGACCACCGGCTGAGGGAATGAACACATCGATACCTTCTGAACCAGCAAATTCGACGACGCTAATATGATCGGCCCCTCCCATGAACGGCTCAATCGGCCATTCATGTTTTTCTAAAGTGAACATACCATTTTGTTCATTGCTGGCGCCAAACACATGGATCCGAACTGGATCGCCGGCATGGGCCTCAATGAGTGGCGTCGCTGGATCACTCGGTTCATCAACATTACACGGTTGGAACATCCGACCCAACGTACACCCTAATTGTTCTTCACGATACAAGTAGGGTTCATTTCGATAATTCACCCCAATAAGACCGGCCACGTTTTGGAGATAGGGCATAAAGCTAGTCCCAATAATATTGTCTTCATCTTGGAAGAACAGCGCCACATCCCGATAGTTGGCACGATTTTCCTGGCCTGGGATTGTGCGATCAACAATGACATCTGCTATCCAAGCATTTTTCAAGGAAATATCAGCCCCAGTCTTGGGATCTCGATATTGCGATCCTTTGGGACCAATGATAATCCCACCAAACAACCCATTACGCGGATTCATGGCAACATTTCCCCAATCCCACACCAGGGATTGAGTTTCACCGGTGTATGGATCTGCGTAGTAGGTATAGGTTCGACTTTCCCCAGGTGCAATGGTTTGATCACCAGGATTATTCCCGAGGTTCACACCTTGGGAATCCTTTGGATCAAATGCCAGGGCAAAGGCAGAGAAAGAAGCCCGGCTTTCCTTCATTTTATTGGTGAGTTTCACTTTCAGACAATCACCAACATTCGCACGCAACGTCAACGGCATGGGTTGAAATTCCCCAGACACCTTCGCCACTTCTTCTTCCAAGATATAAATCTTGGCATCCGGGTTTCGAACTTCAATTTTTCGTTCAAAGTCCACTTCAATGGCTTCTTCCACATTAGGATTGAAGGCCATCTGTGGGAAGTCAATTGCCACAACATTGAAGTTCTTGACAGGAGCATCTGCCGGACAAATGGGTAATGGTTTTTTTATTCCAGGAGGCCCAAAAGCCGCATTCGGTAAAAGCTTCAGATCGGGCACTTCTTTCTCCAGTACCCTGATCACACCCCATGACCCTTCGGAGAACTTCGAACTTCGGCCATTGAAGTACATGTAATCACCAGGTTGGAGTCTGGGGCCACCAGCTTGGGGAACAACAAGGTCATATCGTTCGGCAATTCCAATGTGGATGGAATTCTTACGATTGGCATCTCCAGCATACCGTTCGGTTAAGAAGTTATGACCAGAAATGGTAAAGACATTGCTTTCGTTCATGGTGACGTCAATAAGCCTAAACACAATGGTATCACCCAGGTACGCCCGCACCATGATCGTGCTCGGATCCCCATGAATCGTGCTACTGAAAATCTGCGAGGTGTCTGGGTTATTCGCCAACCGTTGCGCAAAGGGTTCAGCCCGGAAATTCATGGCGCCGCCTGTCGTATGCGTTCCTCCGTTCAGGAAAGGCATTGGCGTCATTTTAATCAACTCGTTGGCAGGCATTTGGAATGACACGGTTCGTCCGGCTTCCAACGCCACCTCAATTGGCTGACCAGGAGGGTTCCCAGCCGTGACCACGTTAACTGTGTGAGGAACGGTATCCATGATTTGAACCATCAATTCACGAAAGCTTCCGCTCACGCCATACCCAACTGGTTCAATTGTGTGGATATCCATCACCGGGCCGGTTCGTTTGGCTTTGCCAGTGACTGGATCATGCCAAGTGGATCCGAAGGGTTCAATCAGGAAGGAACACACCGCACCATGCGGCCACGTCGTTCCGCCAAACGCATGATCATGACAGAACACGGAACCGACATCTGCATCCACCCAGAATCGCTGACGGACAAATTCTACGGTCACAATATCGCCAACCGGATGGTCATGTTTCAATGGATACTTAAACGTGAGGGTACCTGGACCACCAATGGCCGGCATGGGTTCCCCATGGCCACTGCCACCAGAGCCTGGAATTTGCAGCTTTTGGCCAACATGGATCAGATTGGCATCAGACAATCCATTGATGGATTGTAATGCCTCAACGGTAATCCCATGAGCGCCAGCGATTTCTCCCAGAGTATCACCTGGTCTGACGACATAATCACCGCCTGCGGAAGAGGATGCAGAAGCTGCCCCACCCGAATCGTCACTACCATCGATGGCCACGATTCGCAGCACTTCGTTACCTTCCACATTGTCCGCACCAACCAAGAGAACGGTTCCGACATGGTATTGTCCGGAATTCGTCACATGAATGGTTCGGTCACCTTTCCTGGCAGGTTTCGTCAGCTTCGCATTCATTGGAATCGGCAACCCTTTGTCAGACTTCTTGTCGAACTGAGTGAAGGGCCGCATGGATTGCTCATACGAAAAACCGGTAATCACACCATCCGACGCCTGATTGTCGAATTGGACAAAGTGAAAGTGCGTATTGATTTTTGAAGATTGGAAATTCGTAATATCATCGTCGAGCCATTCGCTCGTTAAAATCCAATCCATGCAATCATAAATATTGGCACGAAACACCAACGGCACTTTCAAATCATTATTGTTACGAATGGCTTCTTCTTCATCATGAACCACATACAACAACCCATTAGGATCAACAATGGGTGGCTGATCACCTTGGGCTGCCGACAATTCAATCGGAAGCTTAATGAAGTGGACATTATACTTTTGAGACCCTGCCCGATCCGGACACAGGCTCCAACGCCCGTTCTCACCTGGCTTGGCTGGTTCAACCGAAGGTTGCCCATCTTCGTCCAAGTGGATCATTTCCAGCCACGGAGCAGGATTCCGATCTGGCGAAAATGGTACTCGTTTTCCAAAATGAGGAGTCAACCAGGGCCAAGCCACTTTCCCAGTTGTCGGCTCAAACCAGATGTCACGTCGCTTTCCTGCTTCATACCCCTGCCACTCAGGCTGGTACTTGGGATTCTCGGTCGTGCTTTCTTTTTCACTGATCGCACGATTTCCTTCCCATACCCAATCAATCACAGTGGCATCATAAGACTTCAACTGGCCAATTTCATCCTCCGTATGACCGGGAAGACCGCGTGTTGGCAACTGCATTTCTATCCAGTCATAGATATTGACAGTGGCTGGATTCGTATCCCAAATTGATTTGGTTCCTTTTTCAACGATGTTGAATTTTTTCCCAAACCAATCAACCGTCGTCCCCACGAGTTGATCTGACGTGACTGGTTTTTGGATACGTCCCACACGGTTTGGCAATTCACGAAGAGGAGCCATAACATCGTTCTGTACTCCAGGAACTTGGAGCGTGTTGTACACTCGCCAGTATCCCCACATCCCGGCGACATAATGGTGTGCGACATGACAATGGAAGAGGAAGTCTCCAGCTAGCCATTGGCAGAGACCTGATCCGCATTCAGTCTCCAAATCTATCGCCTCGGAAGGCCCAATCACTTCCACATCAACTCGATCAGATTTGGCCCGAATGAGCGGATATTTGACCGGACCATTCTGGCCCTTATGCCACATCGGCATTTGGTCAACCGCTCGCGGGCTTCTCGCCCAACGAATAGTTCCACCATGAGGATGGTGAGAATGGAAGACTTCCGATCCACCATGGACGAGACGGAACTTCGCTGGATCACCTAAATAACTGCGTGGAATCGTGGGGGCCGCATCACCAAAGGTATATGAACTATAGGACATGGATTCATCTTCGAATCCAAAGTATTCGTGCTGCACGTGCATGTTATTGATGCCAAACGGTTCGCTTCGATAGTTGATCGCCCTTGCGCCAGGCCGGTAGGCATCCGTCAAAGGATCACGTTGTGGGAGGAAGTCTCCGTGTTTGTTCACCGGCCGGAAAGCTTCATCTCCAACCTCATGGTATATCAACACGAATTCACGGAAATCCGGGCCCGTCCCATTTTGAATAATCGCTTGCCAGCCACTGGACATGTCCGTTGCCGGACCGGTTCCAAGAGGATCCAGATATTTTGAACCAGCGGGTTCGACCACAAACACCCCAAACAGTCCCATGACCGTCAACTCACGATCATTACTATAGCTGTGAAATTGGCGCCCGCCTTCTTGGGTATCAGGATGGATATACCATTCCATGTCCAATGGTGTGGTTTCACAATTCTCTTCACAATCCTCGTCAAAACCATAGGCAATAGCATCAGGGTTCGTGGTAGTCGCGGGCCGGCCAGTTTTGCTTACCACCATGCTAGACCCATTGATATGAAAACTCACATCTTCGCCGAATTCCAATGTATTACGAAGAGTGATTTTGAGGCAATCCCCTTGGTTGGCCCGAATTACCAGCGGTTGAATGTATTGACCTTGAATCCCGTTCTTTACAGCACCGGGATTATGATACCCCTCTTCTTCGCGAGCTTCAGCATTCTTGGCTTCTTCCTCGCGAACGTTGTCGATATTTTCGGCAAGCACAAACATATAGCCGGGGTAGTAATCCAGCCATTGATTCAATGTGATTTCTACATTGATGGCGGAAATGTCATAATGTTTCACTGGAGCGGTGGCCGGACATTTTCCACCGCCAGTCATCGATACCGGTTCAATATCGGGGTCGGAATTCAATAAGTAGTTCCCTTTTCCCGCCCCGTATTGATGCATCATGGACATGGAATTGAACCCACCCGAGTTGGAGCCAGACATTTCTTTTTCCATCTGCTGCATCAAGCGTTCATGTTGCAGTTCCACAAGGGCGGACCGTTCGGCCCGACCTTCTATGGCATTTTCAACAATCGTCTGGCCTTTCAGGCGCTCGGCCCATCCAGGGGTTTGATGATTCATCCCTGTCTTGTGAACGAAAGTCGAAGATTCAGGCGCTTCGGCTACAGCATTGGAAAGCGGAAGCAACAGGAACGTCAGGGCAAGTATGCCTCCCCAGCCTAGTAACACACATTCCTTCATGGATACACGATTGAAGTCAAACATGGCCCGGCCTCCTTACAGATAAACAAGTACTACACTTAAGAAGTTTTTGGTAGAGTAGTTAAGTTTACGTAGTTGTACCTCACGCACAATAGGCGAGAGGGAAAAATTACTGAAATTGACCGGGGGGTGTCAAGCGTTTTAAAGGCCCATCAAACGTTTTAAGGACCTATAAAGACGGTTTCACGAAATACTTTGAACAAGGGACAGGATTTGTGGATTTTTTCCTCACAGTTCACCCTTTGGGGTCTAAACCTGGGTAAGGGCTTGAAATTTCTCCCTCATCTGTTTGGTGACCTCGCCAGGGGTCCCATTTCCGACCGAAGCCCCATTGAGCTTGGTGATTGGCAGCACCTCAATGGTTGTACCAATAAGAAACAGCTCATCGGCTTGCTTCAACTCTTCCTCCTTAACCGGTCTTTCTTCAACGACTTTTCCATCGTTCCTTGCCAACTCAAGAACCGCTTGTCTCGTGACCCCTGCCAACAGTTGTTCACTCAAGGCAGGTGTGAGAAATGCCTCGTCTTTGACCAGGATCACATTACTCGAGGTGCCTTCCGTCACCATTCCATCCTTGATGAAAAGAGCCTCAAACGCACCTGCCTCATTCGCTTGCTGTTTGGCTAAGATATTCGGGAGTAAATTCAGACTTTTAATCGAACACCGAGCCCACCGCAAGTCAGGAAGAGTGATCACAGAAACTCCCTGTTGGTTCAGTTGGGTTGGAAGATCCGCCATCTCCCGGAAGGTCATCACGATGGTAGGACGAGTTGTCTCTGGAAACAGATGTTCTCTCGGGGCCACCCCTCGAGTCACTTGAATATACACCTTGCACGCCGAATAGGTGCTTCGCTCAAGACCTTCACGAATGAATGCCTTCCATTCCTTGGCTTCAATGGTAAGGGGGATGGAAATAGCCTGGGCGCTTTGGGCTAGACGTGAAAGATGCTCATCAAATCGGAAGAGTTTTCCGCCATACACGCGGATGACTTCATAGATGCCATCGCCGAACTGAAATCCCCGATCCTCAATCGAAACCGTAGCTTCTTCAAGAGGAAGAAACTTCCCGTTCAGCCATGCAATATTGGGCATTTTGAGTTGTTCAACATCCCGTTAGCGTAGAGTTTCACTTTGTGTCATTTCGACCAACGGGAGAAATCTCTCCCTCGATCGTGGGAGGATTTCTCCCGTTGGTCGAAATGACAAGGGGCCTAGGTCGATCCAATGGGTAAACGTATTTATCGAACACTCCCCTCGCCTTCAGCCTCTTTCACATCCACGAGAAACACGCGGCGGTCTTCGGAGGTAAATTTCCATGCCATCCGTTTTTGAAATTCCAGACGGTGGGTGCCACTTTGAAGCGCTTCAAACTCAAACTGCCGATTCCCCGAATCAACAGCATTATTGCTGGTGGTTCTCAAAAAATCGTCTCCGGTCAGGGCGAATACGGAAGAATCGTACGAGGGCACCCATTGTTCTCCTCGTGTTCGGTCTTCCCATAAATTAATTGTAAAAGACATCCCTTTTTGGGCCACGACCGACTTCAGATCAGATTCCTCTTCACCCATTCGCTACTCCAATCGTTTCCGACGTTGGATAATAATTTCCGTGACTATACGTATTTTCGCTCAGTGTCTCTGATTTTTCGTAACTACTCAGGTATTTAGGCTGAAGGCTAAAGACTGAAGGCTATCACTCATAATGCCTGACGTTTTGTATGATCACGCATGATTACCCCCTAAAAGCCTTCGGCCTTCAGTCTATCCACCTGAGTAGTTGTGATTTTTCTAAAATGACATCAAAGATCTCGGCACTTCGAACTGACATAGATCTCGTCGTCATTCACCTGGATATCATAGCTGGCCACACAATATCCTCCACCATCCGTCCCGAACCCACTTCGTACGTCAAACTGCAGATGATGCCACGGACATCCGACCACATAGCCTTTGAGTTTACCTTTGACCAACGGGCCTCCTTTATGGGGGCAGATATTATTGATTGCAAAAAACTTTCCGGACACATTGAACAACGCGATACTTTTTCCGTTCACCTTCACCATTCGAGAAGTGCCAGAAGGAATATCGTCTACTCGTCCAACTACAACAAACTGGTCTAAGGATTTTGCATTCATGGAAACGTCAACAAGGTTTGGGAATCCACGCCTAAGTACGTTGAACAGTCTTTAAACTCGAAATTCGAATATCGAAATTCGAAACAAATCTGAAATCCAAAATTCAAAAATTTCAAAAAATTGTTTTGAATTTCCTCCACTTTTTGGTCATTAAAATTTGTTTCGGATTTCGATATTCGGATTTGCACCTTCCTGTTGAGCTTGCATACTGTAACCGATTACCTCCGTAAGGCAAAGATTAATTCCGACCCAACCGCGACCTCAGCTTTCTGAATAAATCCCATATTCGTTTCAATGATATATCGAGAATTGACATCTCGAGCATTCCCCGGGGGCGGTCCATACCATGGGCATGGGTCTTCTTCGCAAGGCATAACGGCTTCTTTGACATGAACAATCTGCTTGCTTTCATCGACCCAAATCAAATCCACCGGAAACTGATACCCGTTGGTCCAGACTTTATGAAACCCTGACTGTTCGAACAACAAAATCATGGCCCCATCTTCGGGAAGGCCCTCGCGAAGCGCCAATCCAATATATAATGCTTCTGGAGTAAGGGCCACCTCTGCTTGAAGCTTGGCTCCCGATGAAAACCGGACCTCGATAATCTCCGTTTGTCTGGGAGAATTAAACATCATGGCCCCTGAAATCAACAGCAAGGCCATCAGCACAAGAAAAATGATC
>JADFRB010000385.1 GCA_022561525.1 Nitrospinota bacterium | reverse complement strand
TACTCAGCCTTAAGCTATGCTGGCATGGTGCAAACCGATGCCATGCTCCAATGGGGTGTGAACATCTTGGCGGGTCTGTTCATCTTGTGCTTCATTCCCATCGCCATCGTGGGATCACATCGCTATCGCATGAGCCGGACCTCTTGGCGTGGCATTTACTTTTCATTCCGTAACTCTGCCAAAGATTTTTTCACGCTGTATCTAAAAGGTATGCTCTTTTCGATTTTGACACTGGGGATCTATTACCCGGTCTTCGACAATGCCAAACGAGCCTTTCTCGTGTCAGGAACACATTTTGGCAATCGAGCATTTGGTTTTGATGGAGAAGCCAAAGAATTAGGATCGATCTATTTCAAGGCCTTCCGGTTATTGATCCTGGGGCTCATCACGGCAGAGGCGGTCCTATTGGCCACGTCGTTCCTGGCAGGCCAGGCTAACCCGAACCAAGTCATCGATATCGTCTTTTGGACAACGATAGCCATGATATTGGTGGTGGTCCCCTTTGTCATCGGTAATTGGTTTTGGTTCCAGGCCACCAAACAACGCTATATGTGGAATCATACCACGTTTGGCCCTGCCCGCTTTCACGCGACCATGACAGGTAAAGGATTATTCGAATTGAAACTTACCAATCTGTTCCTGTTGATCGGTACCCTTGGACTTGCCTGGCCCTGGGTCCAGACTCGGAATCTACAATTCCTGTATTATCACCTCGGACTCCAAGGCCCATTGAATCTTAAGCAGGTCGTTCAAGAAGCTGGCACCGCCTCGCCCATGGGTGAAGAATTGGCCGGGTTCTTTGACACAGGGTTTGATCTCGGATAATCCTTCTCCTCTGTCAGGCACCATCCCTCGATTCACGCTTGACAGACCGTCCATCCTCACCGCAAGACAACGGATACCTCATGTCGGCATCCTCAACATGGCACGGTCAATACTTCGATGGCCAGAGTCCAATCGCTCATCGCGTATCCATAGACATTACCCCGACGGGACTCAGAATTCATGGCATACCCGATAGACCCTGCCTCTGGCCATATAGTGAAATTCACCAAACCCAAGGACATTACGAAGGAGAGGAAGTTCGGCTAGAGCGAAGGAACAATCACCACGATCTGCTAGTCGTGGCTGATGCCAAATTTTTAGTAGCCCTTCATCGTCTTGCGCCAAGCGAAGTCGGACATCTTCATAACCCGCACACCCGTACTCGCCGCGTCTGGCTCACCGTCGCCGCGGGACTCTTGGCCATCCCGCTCCTCTGGGTTGTGTACGCAAAAGGGGTCCCGGCCCTTGCCGGACCACTCACCAATCTCATTCCCTACTCCTGGGAAAATCATTTGGGCGAAGCCCTGATCGAAGAAATTGCTCCAGTAAACGAACGGTGCACGGACTCGCAGCTTCTAGAGAAAACCAATATTTTGGTCCAAGCCTTGGTATCCACCGTGGAACCGACCCCATACACGTTTCGCATTGCCATTATCGACAAACCGATTCTTAATGCCCTCGCACTTCCAGGCGGATACATCGTGGTCTTTCGAGGCCTGCTCGAAAGCACTGAGACACCGGAGGAGTTCGCTGGCGTGCTGGCTCACGAAATTCAACATGTGCTCCAACGCCACGGCATGAGATTGCTCGTGCAAAACATGACGCTTGGCTTGATTATCGGTGCGCTCACCGGGGATGTCAGCGGCATCATGGCCTTTGTGTTCGAAGGCGCGCACCTGCTGCAATCATTATCCTACAGCCGCTCGGCAGAAGAAGAAGCTGACCGCGAAGGCATGGCCTTACTACTCGCGGCGGGGATCAATCCGAAAGGCATGCTCAGTTTTTTTAACTATTTAAAGGAGCAACATGGCGAGAATGACCACGACCCACTATGGCGTTATCTTTCAACCCATCCGACAGCAGGCGACCGTGTTGAAAAACTCCTGGCGCAAGCCGAAGCCGCAGGCGAATCCACGCATAACCTATTCCCACTAGACAATTGGCAACACATCACCACCCTCTGTAAGGGGGACTCTGAGAAGAAAGCAAATCCAAACTAAGGACCTGTAAAAAAATTTACGCTACCCTTTACTTGAAAGAGTTTGCATAAAACTCAATACTCATGCCTGACCCCAATTCCTTTTGTCATTTCGACCCCAGGAGAAATCTCTTGTTCGACCA
>JADFRB010000384.1 GCA_022561525.1 Nitrospinota bacterium | reverse complement strand
ATCCGGTCATTGGCCGCGACGAAGAAATTCGGCGAACGATTCAGATCCTCTCGAGACGGACAAAAAATAATCCAGTGCTGATTGGTGAACCTGGAGTTGGGAAAACGGCTATTGTCGAAGGGTTGGCGCAACGCATTGTCAAAGGGGATGTGCCGGAAGGCTTGAAACGGAAACGCCTTGTCGTGTTAGACATGGGCTCACTCATTGCCGGAGCCAAGTTTCGGGGCGAATTTGAAGAACGATTAAAAGCTGTGTTGAAAGAGATTCAATCCTCGCAAGGTCAGATTCTTCTCTTTATCGACGAACTGCATACAGTGGTTGGGGCAGGTGCCGGGGAAGGGGCTATGGATGCCGCCAACCTGTTAAAGCCAGTATTGGCAAGAGGGGAGCTGCATTTAATTGGGGCCACGACTCTTGATGAATATCGAAAACATATTGAGAAGGATGCGGCTCTCGAACGTCGGTTCCAAACTGTGTATGTCGAGGAACCATCCGTGGAAAATACCATTTCGATTCTTCGAGGGTTGAAGGAGCGGTACGAGGTTCATCATGGCGTTCGAATAAAAGATGCGGCCTTGGTTGCGGCGGCACGACTGTCTCATCGATACATTGGAGATCGGTTTCTTCCGGACAAAGCCATTGACTTGATTGATGAGTCCGCGGCTAGACTTCGAACCGAAATCGATAGTATGCCGGTAGAACTCGATGAGATTTCGCGCAAAGTATTACAGCTCGAGATTGAACGGGAAGCGCTGAAAAAAGAAGAAGACCCTGGAAGCCAAGCTCGCTTGCAAACCCTAGAAGAGGAACTTGAAGGAAAACGCCAGGAACTGTCTGCCTTAACCACACAATGGGAAGCCGAAAAATCCTTGGTGAGTCGGTTACAGCACATTCGTCAACAGATCGAAGATATACGGCACCAGGGCGAAAAGGCTGAGCGCGAGTATGATCTTAATCGGGTTGCGGAACTTCGCTATGGAACCCTACCTCGGCTTGAACGAGAGCTTCAAGCTGAAGAAGCACATCTCGATCAGAGCAAGGGTGACTCACGATTATTGAAAGAGGAGGTCGATGAAGACGATATTGCAGAAGTGGTGAGCCGGTGGACAGGGATTCCCATCAGTCGCTTACTTCAAGGAGAGATGGAAAAGCTCTTGAAGTTAGGGGATTTGCTCCACAATCGGGTCGTGGGTCAAGAAGAGGGTGTTCGCGCGGTTGCGGATGCGGTGCTACGTGCACGGTCGGGGATCAAAGACCCGAATCGGCCTATTGGGTCGTTCTTATTTCTTGGCCCCACTGGAGTGGGGAAAACGGAGTTGGCCAAGGCGTTAGCGCACACCCTCTTCGATGACGAAGCCAATCTCGTGCGAATCGATATGTCCGAATACATGGAAAAACACAGCGTGGCACGGCTCATTGGTGCTCCTCCAGGGTATATCGGCCATGAAGAAGGTGGACAATTAACCGAGGCCATTCGGCGCCGTCCGTTTTCTGTCATCCTCCTGGATGAAATCGAAAAAGCCCATCATGATGTGTTTAATGTCCTTCTCCAAGTGCTTGATGATGGTCGTTTAACGGATTCCAAAGGACGAACCGTAGATTTTAAAAATACGGTCCTCATCATGACCTCGAATATCGGCAGCCAGGAAATCCTTGAGGCACAACAACAGGGGCGCACGTATGAGGAATTGCAGACCATTGTCATGAACGAGATGAAAAATCATTTTCGTCCGGAATTTTTGAATCGAGTGGATGAGACAGTGGTCTTTCATCCTTTGACTCCTGAAGAACTGAGTCAAGTCGTGGATATTCAACTGGCTCGCCTAAAATCTCGATTAGCGGATCGACGCATTACGTTAGATGTCACACCTGAAGCGTTGGTTGACTTGGGCACGCGGGGTTACGATCCCATGTATGGCGCACGGCCATTGAAGCGCTTGATTCAACGTGACGTTGAAACGCCGTTGTCAAAGTTGTTGGTCAAGGGCGAAGTAAAAGATGGTGATGCCGTGACGATCGATTATAAGGACGGGCACGTCGTCATTGTCCCAACGATTCGAGGGTGAGTGGGGCTGTTGAAAAAGCATGCCCTGAGTCTTTTCGAAGGGTCTATCCAGCAAGGCCGCAGCCTTTTTGACGCGCGGAGCGTACTCTCAGTACGTGAGAACGGCAAAAGG
>JADFRB010000024.1 GCA_022561525.1 Nitrospinota bacterium | reverse complement strand
AAAAAATCTAATACGATTTTAGCGGTCGGGAGCGAAGCTAAACGCATGGTGGGTCGGACGCCTGGCAATATCACCGCGATCCGTCCGATGAAAGAGGGCGTCATTGCCGATTTTGAAATGGCCGAGCGGATGCTGCGGCATTTCATCACCAAGGTGCATCATCGCAGTACGTTTGTTCGTCCGCGTATCATCATTGGCGTGCCCTCACGCATCACGCAAGTCGAACAACGGGCCGTGAAAGAGTCCGCTGAGTTGGCAGGCGCACGGGAGGTCTATCTTATCGAAGAGCCCGTGGCCGCCGCCATTGGCGCCGGTCTTCCGATTACCGAACCTTCAGGCAATATGGTCGTCGATATCGGCGGCGGCACAACGGATATTGCGGTCATCTCTCTTGGGGGAATCGTCTACAGCGAATCAGTGAAAGTCGCGGGGGACCAAATGGACTCCGCCATCATTAGCCATATGAAACGAGAGTACAGCCTGCTCATCGGAGAGCATATGGCCGAGCGAGTCAAATTTGAAATTGGCTCGGCGTATCCTCTTCCCGAAAAGGCACAGATGATGGTGAAGGGACGGGATTTAATTTCCGGCATCCCACGAACCATTGTCGTGGAAGATACGGAAATTCGAGAAGCCTTACAGGAATCGATTTCGACGATTGTGTCGGCCATCAAGGTAGCATTGGAAAATACTCCGCCGGAGTTGGCAGGAGATATCATTGACCGAGGAATTGTGTTGACGGGAGGAGGCTCGCTCCTGAAAGGATTGGATGCCCGGTTACGTGACGAAACCGCGCTTCCGATTGTGACCGTGGATGACCCGCTCATCTCCGTGGTGTTAGGGGTAGGAAAGACACTCGAAGAACTTTCCTTACTGCGGAACGTGGCTTCCATGTCAGCCGTCAATTCATAAAGGATACATGTATGATCGGCCGGGTCCGGCCTTTATTCCTGTGGAGTGCCAGTACAAGGCGACTGGTTGTGGGGATGGTGATTATCGCCCTGGTACTACTATTTCTCCTTCCTCGCCAAACGCAATTTCTCCTCCAACAAGTCGGTAAGCCCGTGGCGGACGTGGTCAGCGTCCCCTTGGAAATGATGGCCGATGTCGATCGTGGGGTTCGCAATTGGTGGAACCAATACATCGCCCTACAAGGCATCTATGAACAAAACCGCGACCTTCAAGTCAAGGTTCAGAACCTGGAAGGAGAATTGAATCAGCTCCGGGAACAAGCCCTGGCCTCTCAGCGATTAACCGCATTGCTTGATTTTCAGGAAGAAAGCGCCATGACCACCCTCGCAGCACGGGTCATTGGTCGAAGCGCCTCCAATTGGTATCACGGTGTGGTGTTGAATAAAGGAGAGGATGATGGGGTCGCCGTGGAAATGGGTGTGGTCACCCCAGCCGGAATCGTTGGGTACATTGTGAAAGTCGCCAGTTCAACGAGTATCGCCTTGTTGATCACCGACCCCAATGTGGCGGTGACTGGCCTGATTCAGCGAACGCGGGATGAGGGCATTGTTCAAGGAACGGCACAGGGTTTTGTCAGGATGAAATACATTCCTCCCTTAGCGGCCGTGAAAGAGGGGGATACGGTTGTCACATCGGGATTGACCGGAGGATTTCCTCGCGGGCTCCTGATTGGGCAGGTGCTCACAGTTGGAGAACGTGAAGGAGATCTCTTCCAAACGGCTCACGTTGCCCCTGTCGTCGATTTTGGAAAGTTGGAGGAAGTGTTAATCGTCCTTCCACCACCATCGTCGGAAAGTACGGAGTCGATTGGCAACATCCTGACTTCTCAAGAGAAGAAACCCAAGGATTCATGAAAACTGGTCTTTTCGTCGGCTGTATTCTCCTGCTCGTCCCCCTCCAAACGACTGTGTTGGGATCCATTAGCCCGTTTGGCATTCGCCCGGATTTGTGTCTTATCGCAGCCTGCCTCATTGGGTTTCTCACTGGGCAAGTCCAGGGATTGATCATGGGATTTTTTCTCGGATTTGTTCAAGATCTGTTTTCCGCCAGTGACTTGTGGCTGAATACAATCACCAAATCTGGCGTGGGATTTTTTGCCGGGTTGATTGCGAGAAATTTAGCGAATGCCGCGTCGCATTCAGCATTTTTAGTTGTGGCTGTTTTTTCAGTCTTTTCCGGGGTGGTGTTTATGGTGTCGTCAAGAGTTGGCATGGACATCGGGGATGTGTTGTTGGGATTTCCTTCCATCCTCTTGCCCCAAGCGCTCTTTGATGGGTTGGTGGCTATTGCCGCCTATTGGGTCGCCACTCGTTGGACACCAGAGGCCTCAAGCTTCTAGGAGTTGTCGCTCGTGGCTAGAGAAAAAAGATGGCATGAAAACTCTTATAAATACGAGTGATCATCGACAAATTAGGGCATGCCTTTTCAATAGTCCCAAAACGGATTCGACATGAGTGACAGAAAACTTCAAGAAAACGGATTAGCGGAACTCCAACAGCGGTTGGTTCTGCTCAAAATCGGCGTGCTGGTTGTCATCGGCCTTCTCGCGTTGCGTTTATGGCAATTACAGGTTCGTGATGGTCCGTACTATCGGGAACTCTCTCAAAATAATCGAACGCGTTCGATCTTGTTACACCCAGCCCGCGGGCTCATTTTCGACAGAGACGGGAAACTCCTGGCCAATAATGTTCCCAGTTTTAACCTGTATGTCGAGCTCAAAGATGTCAATGATCGAGAAGTCCTCATTCAAAAACTCGTGAAGTACCTGGATATTGACGAATCCGAGTTGAGCAAAAAGTTTCGAGCAAGAGGGACCCTGACCCGGGTAAAATTAAAGGGGGGGTTGACGCTCCGTGAGGCGGCCTTGATTGAATCTCATCGGTTGGATTTACCAGGAGTCGTGGTTCACCCGGAATTTCAACGGAATAATCCCCAAGGCCCCTATGCCGCACATGTGATTGGATATGTTGGGGAAGTGTCTGAGCAACAACTGTCCCAGGAATACTTTCAGGGGCTTCATCCGGGAAGTATCGTGGGGCAATATGGCGTGGAACGGATGTACGATCAACTCTTGCGCGGACAAGCCGGCCGCAAGCTGATTGAGGTGGATGCTCTGGGGCATGAAAAACGAACAATCTCCGTCGAGAAACCGCAAGCCGGCCATGACCTCTATCTGACCCTTGATTTTGATCTGCAACAATTAGCAGAAAATTTATTAGGTGAAGAAGCTGGGGCCATCATTGCGTTGGACCCCAAAACCGGCGACACGTTGGCAATAGCCAGCCGCCCCAGTTTTGACCCGAATGCCCTGTCAAGAGGATTGAGTTCAAAGGAATGGCAAAACATTCTCCAGGACAAGCGGCATCCGCTCACCAACCGAGCCATACAAGGACTCTATCCTCCCGGATCGACGTTTAAAATCATTATGGCCGCAGCCGCATTAGAAACCAATGAGGTGAATTTGTCCGAAACGATTCAATGCCGCGGGAGGTTTCGATTCGGCAGACGAACGTTTCGTGATTGGAAAGCGAGCGGACATGGTACGGTGAATTTACACAAAGCCCTCACACAGTCGTGTGATGTCTATTTTTATAAAATGGGTCATCGCTTAGGCATTGATGCCATTGCGACCTACGCCAGCCTGTTTGGCCTGGGCAAAAAAACGGGGATTGATTTGCCGTCGGAGCAACGAGGCATCGTCCCCTCAACAGAATGGAAACAACAGGCTCGGGGAGAACCCTGGTATCCGGGAGAAACCATTTCGGTCGCCATCGGGCAAGGATACGTCACCGTAACCCCGATTCAAATGGCGCAGGTGATTGCCACCATCGGCAATAATGGGGTGGCCCACCGACCTCGATTGGTTCGTGGTGTGCGACGCCGCAATACCGGGGAAGTCGAAACTTGGCCAATGGCCAAAGCCGTACCATTAGGCTTGAATCCCGTGTTTGTGGAGGCCATTCAACGTGCCCTGGCATCTGTCGTCTCAGAGGGAACGGCGCGACGGGCCAATTCCCCACTGGTCACCATTGCCGGGAAAACCGGGACGTCTCAAGTTGTGGCACTTCGCGCAGACAAAAGAAAAGACACGCCGAAGCAGTTTCGCGACCATGCCTGGTTTCTCTCGTATGCTCCATTTGACAATCCTCAGATCGCGGTAGCCGTCCTGGCCGAGCATGCTGGACATGGTGGTTCTGCCGCTGCCCCACTGGCAAGAGAATTAATCGAAGCCTTTATCAAGAAAAACGGTGATAAGACGCGTCTGGGCCAGAAACGCGAGAGGCCAATTTTGTGATGCGTATCTCCTGAAAGGACGAGAGACGAACGACGAGAAACGCTGTACTTTCCAAGGGAATTACGTGACCAGAAGTCGAAGATTCGATGGTGTTGATTGGGGCTTGCTTGGGGTGATTCTGTCCCTCTTGGCTATCGGGATTGTCACGATCTATAGCGTGACCTCGAATGGACAGGGTGGCACATTCCCTATCTTTGTCAAGCAGGCTGTGTGGATCGGTGTTGGCGCATTAGCCTTTGTGATCATCGCCAGCATGGATTACCACAAGCTGGCCCGGTTGTCCTATATTCTCTACGGGTTGGGATTACTCCTACTCGTGATCGTGATGTTTAGCGGCAAAAGCAGTCGAGGCGCTCAACGGTGGATTGCATTAGGTCCTGTGGCCTTCCAACCATCTGAATTTATCAAAATACCGCTCCTGCTGATGCTGGCCACGTATTATGCGACGCAGACACGGAGCGGGTGGCTCTATCGGGTGATTGTTCCGGGTCTGTTGGCCTTGCCAGGGTTCTTCTTAATTCTCAAACAGCCTGATTTAGGGAGTAGCCTGAGTTTTCTCGCGATCTATATTACCCTCCTGCTTGCGGTGGGCGTGAAGTCTAAAGCGTTTGGCCTGGTCTTGCTTTCTGCACTCATGATGTTTCCTTTTGCCTGGGGCGGGCTGTGGGGATCGCTCCATGATTATCAGAAAGAACGAATTATCAGTTTTGTTGACCCGGCCTATGATCCGGGCGGGAAAGGTTATCAAGGATTGCAGTCTCGCATTGCCGTGGGCTCTGGAGAATTCTTGGGCAAAGGCCTTTATGGCGGAACCCAAACCCAATTTAAATTTCTCCCGGAAGGCCATACGGATTTTATATTTGCCGTGTTTGCCGAAGAGTGGGGATTTTTAGGTGCAGTCGTGTTAATCATGTTGTTTTTGATCTTATTTCTTCTCGGCCTGGACATCGCTTCGAAAGCCAAAGATATGTTAGGTGCACTGTTGGCTGTGGGAGTGGTGGGCATGATGGCTTTTAATATGGTGGTCAATATCGGGATGACCGTTGGTCTTGCGCCCATTGTTGGAATTCCACTGCCCTTACTGAGTTATGGGGGCAGCGCCACAATAATGACAATGGCCGCCCTGGGCTTGTTGCTCAGTGTGAAACGGCGCCGAATGACCTTGATTCAATAATCTCAACTGATTTCTGAGTCGATCAGGAACGAATGCATGGAACGATGAGGTCTTCCATCAACACCTCATCTGCCGGCCACACCACTGCGGTTCAGCCAATCCGGTGTTGCCATGACGCACTCAGAATCTAAGGAGTCCAAATGGGTGTAGAAATCGCCATTAATGTCACCCCGCAAGAGACAAGGGTGGCAGTGTTAGAAAACAAAGTGGTCACGGAGTTGTATGTGGACCGGGCCAAGAAAAAGGATTTTGTCGGGGATGTATATAAAGGCAAGGTCGTCAAAGTGTTGCCCGGAATGCAAGCGGCGTTCATCGATATCGGGTTAGACAAGGCCGCCTTTGTGCATGTCTCGGACCTCTCTGTTGGCACGGAACCTGGAGATATCCTGGTTGATAGCGATGAAGACGACAAAGGCCCTGAGCTTCCTCGTCCTCGGCGACAAAACATTCGCCCGATTGAAGAATTGCTCAGTGAGGGGCAAGAACTCATGGTCCAGATTTCCAAAGGTCCGATCGGAACAAAGGGGCCACGCGTCACATCCTACTGTTCGTTGCCTGGACGTTTTTTGGTGCTGATGCCTAATGTGGACCATGTTGGCATTTCACGACGCATTGCCAAGGACGAGGAGCGCGGACGCTTGAAGGAGATCATGCGACGGAACCGGGAACCCGGCTACGGCTATATTGTTCGAACCGTCAGCGAGGGTGTGAGTGAAGATGATCTGCGATCGGACGTGAATTTTTTGACTGCTTTGTGGAAGGACATTTTGAAAAAACAGGAACAATCTCCTGCCCCCGCCCCCTTGCATTCAGATCTCAGCCTCACTCTTCGGGTGGTCCGGGATTTATTTACCAAAAAGGTTGATCGGCTCGTGATTGATTCCAAAGAAGAATATGATGCGGTTCGGGATTTCGTCAAACGCTATCTTCCGGAACAGCGTTCCCGGATTTACCATTATGATAAAGAAGAAGGCTTATTCGACCATCTCGGAGTGGAGATGGAAATTTCTCGTGCGTTGAGCCGGAAAGTGTGGCTGAAATCAGGTGGGCATATCGTGATTGACCATACTGAGGCCATGACTGTGGTGGACGTGAATACCGGTCGATACGTGGGAAAACGGGACCAAGAAGAAACCATTCTGAAAACCAATCTGGAAGCCGCGCGCGAGATTGCGTATCAAGTCAAACTTCGAGGAATTGGTGGTATCATCATCATCGATTTCATTGATATGGAACGCGAACGCAATCGCGAGAAGGTGTACCATGCCATGGTCGATGCCATGGCCAATGACAAAGCCCGAACGAGGATTTCACGCATTACGGATTTGGGACTCATTGAGATTTCTCGTGAGCGTGTGCGCGAGGATATCTTGCGGACCTTATCGGATCTGTGTTCCGATTGTGATGGTCGCGGATATACCAAATCAGCAACCACCGTAGTGTATGACATTTTTCGCGACCTTCGTCGTATTGGCAGAGGACCTGGCCAACAGAAAATCATGGTTGGGGCGAACCCCCTTGTCGTGGACATGCTTCGAGACACCGAGCATGAGGGGCTTGAACAACTGGAACGTGAAGGCCATCATCATATTATGGTCCAAGCTGACCCCCTCCTGCACTTCGAACAATATGATATTGTGGTTATGGGCGAAGGGTCACGAGTTGGATAAATCCGAAACTCGAATATCGAAATCCGAAACACCTTCAAATGTTCCAATGATACAGAACAAATAGGCCTGTCTACACTCAGTCGGCATGATCCGTTTGAAGCATTCGAGTTGTGTATTTCAGGTTGGTTTCGGATTTCAACATTCGGATTTCGAGTGTAAGACACACACAAATCTGTTCAACTTACTTTTGCGCGGATCCTAATCACTCCTTAGCCAGAATAGGACATTCAGTGGAATCTCTCGAACCGTGGCTTCTGTTACGAGCAGTCAACGGTTTGAGCGATGGAACCCTCACGAGACTCGTTCGCGAATTCGGTTCCCCTCAGGCCGTCACGGTCGCTTCCATGCCAGAGCTGCAGAACCGAGGGGGCATCAGTCGCAATGTGGCGACGGCCATTCATCATGGCCCCAATCCTCAAGCCCGGGCAAATGCTGAGAACGAGGCCTGCCGCATTGAACAGCAGGGTGTTTGTGTTCTCACCGTACTCGATCCGTTCTACCCCCAGAAACTTTCAAGAATTGCCGATCCGCCTCCCCTTCTCTATTTGAGCGGGTCATTCGCCCCGAGTGATGATCGGGCCATTGCTATTGTTGGAGCGCGTAAAGCTACACCAACCGGGATGGCCTTTACAGAAGAGTTGAGCCATACGCTTGCCACGCTAGGTTTTACTATCGTGAGCGGGCTGGCCAGAGGCATCGATGCGGCAGCGCATCGTGGAGCCCTCAAGGCTGAAGGGCGAACCGTGGCAGTATTGGGGTGTGGCATTGACACCACCTACCCTCCTGAACATCGAAAACTTCGAGAGGCCATCGAAATGCGAGGTGCCGTGGTATCGGAATTTCCCTTAGGGACGGCCCCACGGCCCTTTAATTTCCCCAGGCGGAATCGTATTATCAGCGGATTATCTTATGGGGTGGTCGTCACCCAAGCCAGTCGTAAAAGCGGATCGCTCATTACCGCGCGCTTTGCGCTTGAGCAGAATCGTGAGGTGTTTGCAGTACCGGGATCCGTCAAAGAAGGCAACCATGAAGGCCCGCATGGGCTCATCCAACAAGGGGCCAAACTCGTTGAAAATGTGGGAGATATCATTGAGGAGCTGCTCCCCCAGCTTGACGAATCGTTTCAGAATGAAGTAAAGAATGCGGCTTCCGGACAGGTTCCAGCACCGCAGGTTCTCAGTACGCAGGAAAAGGAAATCTTTGACTTATTCACGGACAGTCCCATTTCGGTCGATGAAGTCTTAGCTCAAGCTCGTTATTTTCCTGCCGAGGTAATGGGTATATTGCTGGCCCTCGAGCTAAAAGGAGTGGTGAAGCAAGCACCAGGTGCTTGTTATATTCGATTATGAGCGTGACCCGAGAAACGAGGAACAACTGATTGTGGCGAAATCGTTAATTATTGTGGAGTCTCCGGCCAAGGCCCGAACCATTTCGAAGTATTTGGGTCGCGGGTATCAGGTGTTAGCCTCGGTGGGGCATGTCAAGGATTTACCCAAGAACAAGTTGGGGATTGATGTCGAGAACAACTTCAAACCGCAATATGTCGTCATCCGAGGAAAAAGTAAAACTCTCGCCGAGATCAAGGCTCAGGCGAAGAAGGCAGATAAAGTGTTCCTGGCACCAGACCCCGATCGAGAAGGTGAAGCCATTGCTTGGCACATTGCCGAAGAACTGAATGGCCAATCCGACAAGGTGTACCGAGTCCTCTTTAACGAAATCACCGAGAGCGCGATCAAGCGAGCGTTGGAATCTCCCGGCACCATCGACATGAATAAGGTGAATGCGCAACAAGCGCGCCGGGTGCTGGATCGTATTGTCGGATATATGTTGAGCCCCTTGCTCTGGAAGAAAGTTCGGCGTGGGCTGAGTGCCGGTCGAGTGCAATCCGTGGCCGTACGGATCATCTGCGAACGGGAAGCGGAGCGCGATGCGTTTGAAACTGTCGAATATTGGACCATTACCGCAAACCTGCAGGGGCAAAATCCGCCAATGTTCCAGGCTCGCTTGCAAGAGTTCCAAGGCACGTCGATTGAAATTCATACGCAAGAAGAAGCTGATCGGGCGTTGCAGGCGATTCAACAATCCAGTTTTTCCGTTTCTGCTGTTGAGAAAACGGAAAAGCATCGAAACCCTCAACCGCCGTTTATCACCAGTCGTCTTCAGCAGGAAGCCTCCAGAAAACTCCGCTTCACCGCGAAGAAGACGATGATGCTAGCTCAGCGTCTGTATGAAGGGATTGAGATTGGAAAAGAAGGCCCGGTCGGGTTGATCACCTATATGAGGACTGATTCGACACGGATTTCCAACGAGGCGCAAGCCGAAGCCGCGGATGTCATTCGAACGCGGTTCGGGGATCAGTATCTCCCTGCTAAACCAAACGTGTATAAAACAGTCAAGGCGGCACAAGAGGCCCACGAAGCGATTCGCCCCACTTCCGCCCAACGCGATCCTGAAGCCGTGAAACAATTTTTGGAAAATGACCTATATAAGCTGTACAAACTGATTTGGAACCGCTTGCTGGCATCTCAAATGACCAAGGGTTTGGATGAAGCCACCAAGGTGGATATCAAGGCTGGTGAGTATCTCTTCCGGGCAACCGGGACAGTGGAAAAGTTCGATGGTTTTCGGCGAGTGTATGTCGAAGGGATCGACACAACAGAGTCTGGGCATGACACATCGGGGCGTCAAGTAGCGACTGATGACGAAGAGGGTAAACGATTACCAGAATTGTCTGTGGGTGAATCTCTCACGATGGTGGAAGGCGAAGAATTGGGTATTCTCCCCAAACAACACTTTACGCAACCACCACCACGGTACAACGAGGCCTTGTTGATTCGCGAACTTGAGGATAAAGGGATTGGTCGCCCCTCCACCTACGCCGCCATTATATCCACCATCCAAGATCGTCAATATGTCGAAAAAGACGAGAACCGGTTTAAGCCGACAGAATTAGGTCTGACGGTGAATGACCGATTGGTGACGTATTTTCCACGGATCTTTGATGTGGCGTTTACCGCACGAATGGAGTCCGAGCTGGATGATATCGAGGCAGGCGAAAAGAACTGGGTCACGACGGTTTCTGAATTCTACATCCCGTTTGCCAAGGACCTTGGGAACGCCGAAGTCAACATGGAGGACCTCAAGGGGAAAGAAGAGCCCACGGATATTGTGTGCGATAAATGTGGACAAAACATGGTCATTAAATGGGGACGCCATGGCCACTTTTTGGCCTGCCCTGGATATCCCACCTGCAAGAATACCAAGCCGTTTACGAAAGACGAATCAGGAGCCATTACGATTGTTGAAAAGCCTGTAGAGACCACAGGAGAAGTGTGTGAGAAATGTGGAAATCCCATGTTGGTCAAACAGGGACGATTTGGTGGGTTCCTGGCATGCTCCAATTACCCCGATTGCAAAACGACCAAACCGTTATCCCTTGGAGTGAAGTGTGCCGCTGAAGGGTGCAGCGGCGATCTGGTACAACGCCGAACGAAAAAAGGCCGCGTGTTTTATTCCTGCAGTCAGTACCCAAAATGTTCCTTTGCCATTTGGAGCAAGCCGGTTAATCGTGCTTGTCCACAATGTCAGACCCCATTCCTTATCGAGAAATTTAGCAAGCAGGGTGGAAAGAGTATTCAGTGCCACCAGGAGAGCTGCGATTATCAAGAAGCGGGGTAGGATTGCAGAAACCGTAAAATATGATCCGTAATCCGTGAAGCGAAAAAACTAGGATTTCCCTCTCTTGTTTTTAAAACGGATTACGCTTCACGAGTTTTTTTAAGAGCCAACAGCCGGTTTCATGACTGTCGGTTGTCCAAATGTTTTCAGGGCTTCGCTCTTCTTCAGAATCACATCTTCCGTAATGAGCACTTCTCTGATTTCATTCTGAGAAGGAATTTCGTA
>JADFRB010000383.1 GCA_022561525.1 Nitrospinota bacterium | reverse complement strand
CGGAAATGGTTGGGAATCAATACCTACGACCATCACCACGCCAAGAACCATTAGGGTTCTACTATTGTTGTTCTGAGGAGGAAAGAATGATTTTCAAACAATATTACCTACCGTATTTGTCTCATGCCTCGTACTTAATCGGGGATCAGGAAAGCGGCCTGGCCATGGTTGTTGACCCCCAACGAGATGTCGACCAATATCTACGAGATGCGGAAAACGAAAAACTCAATATTCACTATATCGTTCTCACTCACTTTCACGCCGACTTTGTATCGGGCCACCTTGAGCTTCAAGACCAAACCGACGCCAAGATTTTCCTGGGGTCAAAAGCTCAAGCAGAGTATGTGTTCCAACCAGTCATCAGCGGATATGAAATAGAATGCGGTTCTCTCCGCCTTCAAGTCCTCGAGACACCTGGTCATACCCCAGAGAGCATCTCGTTGTTGGTGTTTGACCTCAGGAAAAGTCAACACAAACCATACGCCATCTTGACGGGAGACACGTTGCTGATCGGAGATGTTGGACGTCCAGACCTTATGGCAGCCGCGGGGATAAGTGCCCAGGCCTCAGCCGGCAATCTTTAGGATTCTCTCCATAACAGGCTGCTGCCTTTACCGGATGAAACTTTTGTCTATCCCGCACATGGTCAAGGCTCGCTTTGTGGGAAAAATTTGAGTAAGGAGATTTTTTCAACTCTTGGCATTCAAAAAAGACACAACTATGCGTTGCAGCCGATGGCGAAGGAAGCCTTCATTGAGCTGGTCACAACCAACCAACCGGAGCCCCCTCCTTATTTCCTTTATGTTGCCTGTTTGAATCGACGTAAGCGGTCACGGCTCGAGTACGTGTTACAAAAGGCTATGAAACCCTTAACCCTTGATCAAGTATTATGTTGGAAAACCTCAAGAGCGCAGAT
Source organism: Nitrospinota bacterium (assembly GCA_022561525.1). Classification (GTDB taxonomy): domain Bacteria; phylum Nitrospirota; class Nitrospiria; order Nitrospirales; family UBA8639; genus Nitronereus. The sequence continues at coordinate 1,296 of JADFRB010000383.1, read as the reverse complement.
GATAGATGTTCGCGATCCATTGGAGTTTGCCAACGGACACCTAGTCGATAGTATCAACATCGGTTTGAATGGAAAGTTTGAAAGGTGGGTAGGAACGCTGCTTCACCCTGAAGATCCCATTGTGATCATTTCCGAACCAGGACGAGAGCGTGAGGCTGTGCTTCGACTGAGTCGAATCGGATTTGATCACGTGGTGGGATACTTGAAAAACGGCTTTCAAGCTCTCCACGCTACTCCAGAACTCGTTCGAGCAGTACAACGAATCACGGTCGATGATCTGAATGACCAGTTGATGACAGGGGATGAGCCCTATATATTAGACGTCAGGACATACGAAGAATGGAGGCAGCGTCGAATCAATCACATGCTCATGGTTAATTCTTGGAGCAGGGCCACCTCATTCCCCTGAATCAGTTAACCCAACGTCTTCAGAATGTCCCAAGTACTCGAGATGTGGTGGTTCATTGTTCTCATGGGTACCGTTCTTCTATTGCGACGAGCCTTCTCCAACGTCACGGTTTTTCCAAAATTAAGGATTTAGTGGGTGGATTTGATGCATGGGAACAGGTCGTCGTAACCCCTGCGATTCAATCTGCTGAATCCTTGCATCACTTAGGGGCGTGATACACTTCAATCCATGCCGACGAACTTAAAAAAAATAGGCATCCTCGTTGGAGGTGGCCCTGCCCCAGGAATTAACAGCGTCATCGAAGCCGCTATGCTTCGTGGTCTCTCCGAAGGCCTGGAAATCATCGGAATTATTGATGGCTTTCACTGGCTCATGCAAGGGGACACGGCTCACGTGATACGCCTCACAGCAGACACGGTACACCGCATTCATTTCCGCGGTGGGTCTTTCCTGAGGACCTCACGAGCCAATCCCACGAAGAATCCGAAGGATCTCGAAACGACGTTGGCCTCCTTACAAAAATTGAACATTAACGGTTTGATCACCATTGGCGGGGACGATACCGCCTCCTCTGCCATGCAACTCGAAAAGTTAGCCAGTGGCTCCCTTCAAGTCGTCCATGTGCCCAAAACCATCGATAACGATTTGTGTCTTCCCCACGGGATACCGACCTTTGGATTTCAAACCGCACGGCACCTCGGCGTGGAAATCGTCAAAAATCTCATGGTTGATGCCCACACCACTTCCCGCTGGTACTTTGCGGTGGCCATGGGCCGAAAAGCCGGCCACCTTGCTCTCGGAATTGGGAAAGCCGCAGGGAATGCCATCACCATCATTCCTGAGGAATTCCACCATCGCCCGATCAGACTTGAAGACCTGTCCAACAT
>JADFRB010000023.1:1168-11174 GCA_022561525.1 Nitrospinota bacterium | reverse complement strand
GGACAAAATATTATTAAAATCATGCGCAATGCCTCCAGCCAGCGTCCCAATGGCTTCCATGCGCTGGGCATTTTGAATTTGAAGCTCTTTCTGCTTCAGAGACTCTTCAACACGTTGACGCTCAGCCATTTCGCGCGCCAGGTTGTTATTGGCCCTCGACAATTCACCTAAGTTGTTTTTCAATTCCGAATACGACTGGTTCAATTCCTGAGCCATCTCATTGAACGCTCCGGCTAATACGCTCACTTCCTGGGGGCCGGATTCTGGGACCCGTTGCGAGAAATCATGTCGGCGAAACCGCTTGGTTTGGTTGACGAGATTGGTAAGTGGTTTGGACATATTATTTCCAATGAAGAACGCTCCGACAGCCAACACAATCATTAAAAGCAATCCGCTAAAAAGGGTGATGGCTTTCAACTTGGCAATTGGGGAGAACGCTTCCTTGGCATCGATTTTGACTACGATTCCCCATCGATACGAAGGCAAATAATCCCAGGCCGCCAAGACGCGTTCACCGCGGTAGTCATAAGACAGTCCTGATCCACGCTTCCCTTGCACGGCTAAATGGATGGGGTATGCGACGTCCGTGTTAAAGGGGATAAGTTTATTGAAAGAGGTCCGAGGTTCATGCCGAAGCGGACTGACCAAGAGGGCTCCATTCGGGCGTCGATAGGCAATCACCACCTCACCGGTCTGTCCCAATCCCCAATAATCTTGTGTGAGGGTCAGGATGTCTTCATCTGTGACTTCAAGGGCAACGACTCCGAGAAATTTGCCTTGTCGAAACACCGGTGCGGCTAGAAATGCAACTGTCCTATTTTGAGCGAAATAAGGCTCGAAATCCGAGATCCCGGTTTCCAATAACGTTCTCGCCCGATCGAACGCCTTAGCCAGGGCGGTATTCTGAAATAGTCCGGTGATCAGATTGGTTCCCAGTTCCTCAGCCCGGTTGACGGAAAAAATTGTATCGCCTTGTGGGGATATTAAGAATAAATCGCCATATCTGGACGATTCTTTGTAGTCGGTGAGGAAGGGTTTCAGCTCCTGTTCAATCGTCATATACTCCACAGAGTAAATTTGTTGCCCGATCGTAAAGGCTGCATCAAATTTCTCCATGGCTTCAATAATCGACGGCATGCGCGCCAGGGTGGTGACATCAATGATTCTCTCATTGAGAAACGCATTCATTCGTTCGGCGTTATGGGAAGCAATGGCCAAGATCCGGTCGGTGACAGCATCTTCCAGGGAATTCTTGGCGTTTTCAAAAGTGATGATAGTGACCAGGGACAAGGGGATCGCCCCCATCACGACAAACCCGAGCACTAATTGGGTAGAGAGTCTAAGCCTTTTCCACCAGTCGAAACGCATAGGAATTCCAGGTCAGGAATGAGGATTCGCCCAGCGGTTTCCCCATCCCACATACAGGTGATGGAGAAAGTCTTCCCACTCTGTCCGTGAGCGATAGGGAGGGTACGGCACAGGTCGTATGGCATGATCGGACGTCCAGAGAATGGAAAACTGACCGTCGCTTTGGATTTGTCCCACCCTGACGGTTTTCCATGTATGGTTGGTTGCACCATCCACAGAGACCATCCCTTCCGGGGCGAGAACACTTTGATCGCTCAAAGCTGGTCGAACTAAAGACGGCTGATCAGATCCGGCGGCTTCCACCGCTTGGGCCCATAAGTACACCCCGAAATACCCGGCTTCCATCGGATCGTCTGTCACACGGTGGGCCCCGTACCGGGCTTTAAACCGGGAGACAAACTCTCGGTTTTCCTCCGTATCAATCGATTGGAAATAATTCCACACCGCATAATCTCCTTCCATGTTCTTGGGACCTAAGGTTCTGAGTTCATCTTCGGCAATGCTGAAGGACATGGTTGGGATTGAATCCGCCGACACGCCAGCGGCTCGGAGCGAATGGAAAAATGCCTCATTACTGTCCCCGTTGATAGTGTTAAGAATGACATCGGGTTGTGTATGAACTATGGCTTGAATCGCTTCAGCAACGTCCTTCGTGCCCAGTTGGAGGTAGTACTCACCCACGATTTCTCCACCCAAGGCATCGACTTGAGCTTTGATGATAGCGTTGGCCGTTCTCGGGAACACATAGTCTGACCCAATCAGAAAAAATCTCTTGCCTAAATGGTCAAAGCTCCATTTGACCGCGGGAATAATCTGTTGATTGGGAGCAGCCCCGGTGTAAATAATATTCCGCGATTGTTCGAGACCTTCATATTGAACAGGATAAAACAGCAAATGATCGGCGTCTTCCACCACAGGCTTCACTCTTTTGCGACTGGCCGAGGTCCAACAGCCAAACAGGACACTTACCTGATCCCGATGAATAAGTTGGTTGGCCAACTCCGCAAACCGTTCTTCACTGGATTGGCCGTCGACGACGATCGGTTCAATCTTCCGGCCCAGCACGCCTCCCTGGGCGTTTAATTCTTCAATCGCCAATAGTGTGGCGTCTACGACTGATCGTTCACTGATGGCCATGGTTCCGGTTAACGAATGGAGAATCCCCACTTTAATGGGTTGAGTGGGTGGTGTACTGGATTGGAGATTGCAAGAAGTGAAGCCGGCGACAACCGAGAAGAAGGTCAGGGCTATGGCAAACGACCTACGCGGTTTCAAGACGTTCATGTTGCCCAGCCGTTGAATAATGCCACAGTGCGAAATATTCACGACAAATGGTTCCATTTTTTCTTACCAGGTGGAATGCCTGTCTGAAGGTTCTTAGATAACTTATGACATAGACTGGCCTGTTCCCTTGATCATTGTTGGTTGATGTTTCTGTACATGCCAATGATTGTCATAGAAATTGTGGACTCTGAACCGTGCTGTTGCCCTGAGGTGTGTCGTTCGGTTCCGTCTCCTTCCTTGCTCGGGAAAACAGTAGACAAGCCCAAACTGCCCTGTGACTGTCATAGGGTCTTTTGTTTCACATTCCTATCTGGTAAGCGATCCTTTTACATTTATCTTGATTGTAAACGTCCCTAACGCGTATGTCATGTGAAAAGGTCGTGAAACTCAAAAAAAAATAGGTTAGGAAGAGGGCTCATTGGGATGCATTTCTCATTCAGAGAGTGGATTCTGGAACAATACAAGGTGACCGGATCCATTTTTTGTCCTGAATGCTAGGGGATGAGGGTCCTCGAACCTAGAAACGGCAGTTGGGCGCAAAACAAACGTGTAAGATATTGGTGTGCATGGTGAAATAAAAAAAGTCGTGGTCACCTTAGGGTTCGCGCAAGAATAACTTCCCCTGTTTGGGCGTCGATCCATCCCGTCTAGCGGCGTTGCTCGTCCTTTCCATACGAGGAGTAGTCCTCGCGCCTTGCCAGACAGGTGTCTCAGCACCCAGCCAGGGGAAGGTATTCTTACGCGAACCCTAACCCCAGGTGTGATCGTGCCTCTTATTCAGCTAAGGCTATCCCCTTTTTTGCAACTCTGCCTTTTTCCTAGAACACCGTCACACACCACGCCTTTCACTGTACCAACACCACGACCAACCTTCCGCTGGATGGGACTTCTTGCCTTATCAATGGTTCTAGCAGGCGAGGTGAGCCTTGGCCCAACGCCTCTATTTGCCAAAGAACCGAACTTCGAAAAGTTTTTAAACACTCCTACCCAAAAAATTACAGCGGTCACGTCCAACTTACAAGCCCAAGCCTTTGTTCGTGCAGCCATGGGCCCATTTATCCAAGCGACATCTCACAAAAAGTCTCGTGGCCGACGACACAAAAAACCGCCGTTGCCAACCACCATCACTCAAAAGATGGTCAACTTAGCAGCAGGAGTTGCCACGTGGCATTTCAGTTCGGAAATGGAAATGCAACTCCACCAAGGGCACAAACGTGGAATGTCCTTCCTTCACGATACATCCAACGATCATCTTACTTGGTTAACCAAGGTCTCAACACAGCCTGAACTCCACCGTGTATTCGCGCTGGCCAACACCTATTTCGAATTAGCAGCAACACAACAGCCGGCAATAGTCGAACTGCCCCATTATGCCCGCTATGCCGAATACCTTCATCAGCAATATTCGATTTGGACAAAGGAAAATAAGGGATGGCTCACGATAGCAGAGAAGGCAGGGGCTCAAGGGGTCACCCAACGCCTTCATGAATATTGGAACACCGAAGCATCAAAGGAACGTAACTTTCCTGCACCATCAGTGCAAAACCAGGAATCCTATGCTGCCCGCTACCTGCATCAACACTACCTGCCCCTGCATCAGGCTTATTTACAAGCAGCCCTGGTCAAGTTACAGATGGAAACGGAGCACCGTACGCGTGTTATTTGGAATCGGTTGCGGCAATGGCAGACCGATCAAAAACGCAAAAGGGGCCTACTACGGCTTTGCGGTACCTGGCAGTGGCTCATTCACAACCATCAAAACCATGGCGATTATAAAACCGTCATGATCTACCCTCCACCCTCACAGTACGACCGGATGGACCCCAAACCGGCCAAAATTCAAGTCCAAGGCGATACGGTGTACATCAGATGGGAATTTCCACGTGGCATCATTCAAGAAGAAAGTTTGCTTTTCAGCGAGAAAGACCGGGCCTTATCAGGGACCTTCGTAAATAACATGGGCCACAACGGCAGTATCACAGGCCGCCGCGTGAAACCGTGCAAGGAAAAGTAATCGTTCGCTACAGAAACATTTTTTAGAAATGAGAAACTTGCGAAACACAAATCTTCAGGTTTTAGCCCAGTCACCTTCGTAAGACGAGCGAGCATTTTCGGCCCTATTTCATCGCGACTGTGGAAGGCAAACACCATATCTGACCACCCCTCACGTTCTAAAATCTTGTGAGAGCCAGTTGTTCGTTTAATTGACCAGCCAATGCGGAGTAACGCGGAGAGAACACGAGACGCTTGCGTGGAAGGCCAGCGGCTCATGCCGCGACAAAGGACACATTCAGCAGTTGATCAGGAAAGGCTTCACCATGTTCCAATTGGTCAGCCAACACACGTAGTGCCAACGCCTGAACCGCAGCGAGAGCCTCTCCGCGATTTGATCCGTAGGCCATAACACCAGGAAGCGACGGAACTTCTCCAATCCATCGCCCATCTTCTTCCTGTTCGAGCTCAATTTTGAACTGACTTTGGTTTTCCATGATCGCCCTCCGTGGCTATAGGCTATGCAGCCTGAACCAAAAATGCAAGGCTTTAACGGTCATGATGGTTCATGCCCAGCTTAACGTATTCAATCTCGTAGAGTGGACATCGCCAAACTTTTTAATCCTTGAAGATAAAATCCAATAAAGGGAAGGTGAGCAATGCCTCCCCTACATGACTACAATACTGTATTCTTACCCTTTCCCAACCGACAAGGTATGATATGATGAAGAGAAATGAGGGCTGGTATGATCTCTGAAGAGCTGCTGGAACCTTCTATCCAACAAATCGGCAAGACGCTGGCTGATCACTCGAAGACCAGTACGGCAACGATACTGAGCCAACGGTGGTGGAATGATCTGCTGATGGCCTGGGGGATGCGGGATGAGGATTTCAAGGTTCAGCTTTTTCGTTTTGTCGATGTCCTCCCTACTTTGAAAACTGACCAGCAGTTCACACGCCTCTTGGCCGAATATTTTGGCGGCACACCGATTCTTCCCAAGCCACTAAAGTGGTCACTTCAGAAACTTCCGTCTTCTTGGATTGGTTCGCATGTGGGAGCCCTCGTACTTCGACGGCAATTCACGCGCATGGCGCATACGTTTATGGCCGGCGATTCCATGACCAATGCCATGCCGGTACTTGGTAAACTCTGGCGTTCCGGACGATGCGCATCCGTAGACCTTCTTGGGGAAGCCACGGTGAGCGAGGCCGAAGCCGATTCCTATCGAGACCATTGTCTCGATGCCCTTCGGGTGTATCACGAAAACGCACAACGATGGCCGAGTCAACCGTTATTGGAACAGGACCATCACGGCCTGCTCCCCCGAACCAATCTCTCAATCAAAATTTCTGCCCTGTACTCCCAGCTCAATTCGGCTGACCCTGATGGGAGTTTCGAAGGCGTGGCATCAAGACTGCGTCCCATTTTGAATCTTGCGTCACAACTACCTGCCTCGATTACCTTCGATATGGAGCAATATGAGCTGAAAGATCTGACCTACGAAATTTTCATGCGGATTTTCTCAGAACCCGCCTATCGCACCTATGCCGGTGCGGGGATTGCGCTCCAAACCTATTTACGCGATGCGGATATGACGCTCGATCGCATGGTTGATTGGGTACAACAGCGTGGCACGCCTATTACCATTCGTTTAGTAAAAGGGGCATACTGGGATGCGGAGACTATTCAAAACGAACAGCGTGGCTGGCCAATCCCGGTGTTGCGGCACAAAGCAGAAACCGATGCCAACTTTGAATACATCAGTGGCAAACTACTCGCCCACCCCACTCTGTTCCGTCCCGCGTTTGGCACGCATAATTTACGAAGCCTGGCCCATGCCGAAGCCATTGCCCAAGCCCATGACTTCGCTCCCGACAACTATGAATTCCAATCTCTGTATGGCATGGCCGATGCATTACAACATGCCGTGGTAAAATATGGCAGGCGCGTTCGTGTGTATACGCCAGTTGGGGAATTGATCCCCGGAATGGCGTATCTCGTACGGCGACTTCTGGAAAACACGTCGAATGAATCCTTTATCTCGAAGCAGCGAGATCATGAGACACCGCTTGAAGTATTGCTGGCCCCTCCACATACCTCTCATGCCGCTGGACATCACGCCATGATTCATGAACAAGACATCGGTCAATCTTTTAAAAATGAACCGTACACCGACTTCTCCCGAGAACCAGCTCGCCAGGCCATGACAGAAGCGATTGAGAGCGTGAAAGGCCAACTGGGAAAGACAGTGAAATTTTATGTCCCGCCCACCGTCGGACAACTCAAGGATGAACTGGTTTCCACCAATCCAAGTCGCCCGAACGAAATTATTGTCAGGATGCCAAGCTACGCTCCTGCGGAAATCGAAGGAGTCATACAATCGGCTCAGGCTGCATGGAAACAATGGCGGGCGACAACGGCGGATACGCGCGCGGATTATTTATGTCGGGTCGCCGAACTCATGCGGCAACGTCGGCATGAACTCGCGGCGTGGGAAATTTTTGAAACGGGCAAACCATGGCGAGAGGCCGATGGCGACATTGCCGAAGCCATCGATTTTCTGGAATTTTATGCACGGGAGATGCGACGATTAGGCCGACCCCAACGGCTTGGGCAAGAACCTGGGGAGCTGAATCATCTCGAATGGCGGCCTCGCGGATTGGCGGTTGTGATTTCTCCTTGGAACTTCTCTTTGGCCATTCCAACCGGACTGGTATCTTCCGCGCTCGTCACGGGTAACGCCGTGCTGTTCAAACCATCCGAGCGTTCACCGATGATGGGCTATCATCTATCTCAGCTTTTTCGAGAAGCGGGTTTGCCTGATGGCGTGCTTCATTTCCTTCCCGGCGGGCCGGAGATTGGCAAAGCCCTCGTTTCGCATCCTCAGATTCATGTCATTGCATTTACCGGATCAAAAGAGGTCGGACTTCAAATCATCAACCAGGCATCGAAGGTGCAACCCGGACAACATCATGTAACACATGCCATTGCGGAAATGGGTGGAAAGAATGCCATCATTATTGATGAAACCGCGGATTTGGACGAAGCCGTGCACGGGGTGTTGTACTCCTTCACTGGATATCAGGGCCAAAAATGTTCCGCATGCTCACGAGCCATTGTTCTTGAACCGGTCTATGACGAGTTCATGGAAAGACTCATCCAAGCCGCTAACAGTCTGCATATCGGCCCCCCCGAAGATCCCAGTAATCAAATGGGACCGATGATCGATCAACGGGCGCTACACAAAGTACGGGAATATGTGGATATTGCCCGCCAGGAAGGCACCGTGTTGCTGGACCGAGTCATTGAGAGTGAAGGATGGTTTCAAGGACCGGTGATTGTGGGAGACATCCAGCCACATCACCGGATGGCGCAAGAAGAAATCTTTGGGCCATTGGTGGCTGTCCTTCGAAGCCCATCATTTGAGGATGCGCTGACTATGGCCATGCAATCGGATTTTGCCCTGACCGGCGGAGTGTACTCACGAAGCCCAGCGAATATCCAACGGGCCCGTGAAGCCTTTGATGTGGGAAATTTCTACATCAATCGCCCTATCACGGGATCATTGGTGGGACGGCAGCCTTTTGGCGGACATCGACTTTCAGGGGTCGGCACCAAGGCGGGAGGGGAAGGGTACTTGCAACAATTCATGGTCCAACGTGTGACCAGTGAGAACACCATGCGTCGAGGCTTTGCGCCCACTCAATAGCTGTGTTCCGCCCTGCAATGTTGCCTCTTGCAGTTCTTCGGTTATTTCAATCAATCGATCTTGTCCCGTGCGGGGGTTGGGAATCATTTGTCGCTCCGAATATTTCACCAACCCGACATCTTTCACAAACCACACCGTCATCGAATCGAATCCTTTCACCTGCGTCCCATCACGCGACAAATGCACCAAGAGTTTCATGTTCGCTTCCATCCGGACGGCATTCTCATAGGTCCCGGCAGGGACAGTAATAGTTTCCTGGCCATGAAGAGTCACGGTCGCAAATACATCCACTTTTTCCGCTTGGCCATCATGATCAAGGTCTAATCCGAGATTTAAATTCGTTCGATTCAGTTGCTCAAAAGAGCTCGGGATTTCCAAGGGAAATCGGATAATCTGATACGGCACCAATTGTCTTTCTAGCCGGGTACCAGGCTTCGATCCATAATAACGAATGCCTGCCGCATCCCGCAGATAATAACTATCCGTGGGACCTTGGTTCCCAGGATTGGAATCATGAAAGACTGTTACATTGACGCCATCAATCTTTTCCTTCCCGGTCACAGTAGAAATATTCACAAAGGTTTTATCGGCGATTTGATTCACGGCCCCTTCAACAATTCGGCCTTGATAGCGCCATTCATTACCGGCTTGATCAGGAAAAAACTCCTCCGGTTGATGAATGAACCTTGGTAAAGGTTGGCCAAAAGCTAACCCCACACTGAACAATACAGCCAGCCATACTCCTCCAACACCTATCTGAGCTATCGTCACCTGAACACCCGAGTTACGTTGCACGACTCAGGCTCCCAGTCATTATTGAGAATATCACTGTGAAACGTTACCCTTTCCAGTCTATTCGGAAACCATCTTCGAAATTGAATTATTTGTCGATCTGACGTTTGGCGGGAACTCCTACTTCAACACCGGCAGTCACACTAACACAGAGATCTGACTGCCGCAAGAAACTGATCATCATTAAGAATTTGCCTTCACTTGGCCTGTTCGCGATAATCAATATTTTCTTGCCAACCGATGAAAATTCCTTCAGAAGATACAACGTCTCCGGCCCTCTCTATGCCTAATGCTCGTCCTAAAACCGTGTTGGTCATGGGTGGTTCCGGGGTCATTGGACGCGCCATTTGCTTGAGGTTTGCTGAGGCCAATTGGAAGGTCGGGGTCCACTACCATCGCCACGAACAGTCGGCTCGGAACGTCTACTCGCACTTTGAGGAACAAGGAGAAGACGGTTCTCTTTTTCACGCTGATGTCCGAGATCCACACCAAGTTACCAACAGTATCGAACGTTTCAGGAAACGATGGGGCGGACTTGATGCCCTAATTTGGGCGGTGGGTCAAACAATCAATGCGGTGACAGTTCGTATGACCCCCGAACAATGGGATGAACTCATTCACGCCAATCTGACTGGCTTGTTTTTTTGCCTTCGAGCAGTCGGCCCCATTTTACAAGCCCAAGGGTCAGGATCGATTCTGGTCGTCAGCTCGCTTGCCAGCGCTCAAGGAACAACAGGTCAAGCGGCGTATGCGGCAACCAAGGCTGGGGTACTAGGATTGATACGATCCGTGGCTCAAGAATGGGGAGAATCCAATATTCGCGTGAATGCAGTGTTTCCCGGGTGGCACCAATCAACGCT
>JADFRB010000023.1:0-1158 GCA_022561525.1 Nitrospinota bacterium | reverse complement strand
TCAACGCTGTCAGGCGAAGCCTTCCCAACCACTGAGTCTTGTCACGCCCATATTTTGGGCCGCACTCCGAATCTCAACGAGACCGCCAACCAAATTTATCACCTCGCCACGGCCAACGATATTTCCGGACAAGTGTTCAATCTCGACAATCGGATCTGGTGAAGACGATCACAACATGAGTAAAACGCCTCAGATCACACCTGCCCGCAACAGGGGCATGTTCATCACCGGTACTGATACACACGTCGGCAAAACCGTAGTGACCACTGCCTTGGGTGTGGCACTCAAAAAGAAGGGACTTCGGCTTGGAGTCATGAAACCCGTGGAGACCGGAATTTGCCCATCACGTCGTGAACCCGAAACAGACTCCTCGCGACTACTTAGGGTACTTGCCATTGTTGATCCCCCCGACGTGGTCACGCCTTATCAATTTTCCGACCCACTTTCTCCACTTGCAGCTAGCAGGAAGGCTCAACAACCTATCGACTTTGAATGTATTAAAAATCTGTATCAGGAGCTTTCAAGGAATTGTGATCGCCTCCTCGTCGAGGGCGTAGGAGGAGTGATGGTTCCACTCACTGAACAGCAGACTGTGCGAGATTTAATCGTGTATTTGGAACTGCCGTGCGTCGTGGTAAGCCGACCAACACTCGGATCGGTTAATCACACGTTGTTGACCCTTGAAGCTCTTCGTGATCGAAAAATACACGTCTTGGCCATCGTGCTGAATCAGACAACGTCAGCGTTACGGTCCGAAGTCGAACAGCTTCAATACGAATCGACGAGTCAATTGATTCGTGAATTGAGTGGTATTCCCGTTGTTGGACCGATTCCATTCGAGCCGCTGTTAGAGACTGATTGGGAACAAGGAATAAGACAGTTGACCGAGGATCCGGCCATCACTCAACTTATGACGATACTTAGGACCTGAGAGAAACTAACTTGGCCATCTCGCATCCAATCTTCGGGTCATCTTTGAACGGGCCTCACTCGAAACACCCTCAACATAGCTGTGCTATGCCTCGGGTTTTTCTCAATCGTTCCATCCAAATCCGACCTAAATCTTGGGGCGATATTGTCCAAGTTATTTCCTCTCAGGTCCTTAAGGAAAGAACGTAACCAATTCACGAAGGGTTTCTTCGAGATTCACAGAATGAT
>JADFRB010000382.1 GCA_022561525.1 Nitrospinota bacterium | reverse complement strand
CAGTGTGTTGGGAAAATTGACAGCAGACGAATGGGGAAATCGAGTGTGGCTACTGATAATTTTTAGGAAGCAGCAACCTTGTACAAAAGGTCTTGAGGAAGGTAATCCTGATGTAGCCCTTAGGCGTGAACCCTAAGGATCAGTCGATTCCCTAGGCCCAAAGAAAAATACTTTCCCTTTTTCCAACCATTGCAGAAAAGATACAGACATACGAACAAGAGTATGACTGGCCCAGTAGGAGGAAAAAACGGTCCCACTGTACAAGAAATACAACAGGTGAATTGGAAAAGAGGCCATGGCAAACCGCATTCCTCTTTCACGAAAGAAAAATCTAAATAACTCTCGATTCAAGAGGAACACACTTATGAGACACGATAACACTGCCAATGAGACAAGGGGTTCAATCATGGTGAGCGGCGACCCGATCGTGGCCACACCAACCAACCCGGCGCTGGCTCTTTGCGACCGGTGAAGGTTCAGGTCATTCACCTGAGTTCGACTTTCCAATACCAGTTTAGTCCACGGAATGGCTCGACAGAAAATATCCGTGTGAATCAAGGAGGAAAAACTCCACCGTTTCAAGTGTTGCCCCTGCATGTGTTTGTCCAACGCAATGCGATACCCTGCTCGACGCAAACGGTATCCCATCTCAATATCCTCGATTGCCGGCTTGTTACATTGGGTGTCAAAACCACCAATTTTGTGAAACACATCTGATCGGATGGCTCCACAGGCTCCCCAGAACGTACTCGCCTCGTTTTTAGCATGTTGATGAACAAAATGGTTCAACAAATTCTTGTATTGGGAAATAAAGTTTTGAGCAGCCGGGCGCGTATCATAGGAACCAAACACCGCTGCCAAATCCGGTTGGGTCTTGAATATGGCCAAAACACGAAGGAGCACATCAGGGTGAATCATGACATCCGTGTCAACAAACAACAAAATGTTACCCTGGGCAAAGTTTGCTCCCGCATTGCGTGCCGCCCCTGGTCCAGAAGGTCCAGGACAGTCAACAATGACCACACCATACTGACCAGCAATCTGACGGGAATCGTCAACAGAACCATTGTCGACCACGATGATTTCATGGGGCACATACAGGCACCGGCGAATAGCGGACAGGCAGGAATCAAGATGCCGACCACCATTGTAGGTTGGGATTATAACGGATAGGAGGACTGGATCACTCATTGAATGGCTCACACCTTTTCTTCAATTTCTTCAATGGAATGTAATAATACAAAATCGTGATTCATTTACCAATTCAAGTAAAGCACTGCAAGTATCAGGCCATAATTAAACGTGTTAATGGACAATTGAAAAACCTTAGTGGCGAAAAACCTTAGTGGCGAAAAACCTTAGTGGCGAAAAACCTTAAGGGGATAAAGGGGGTTTTCCTTCTGTCGATACCGGCACCTTTGGTTGCGTGGCACTCAAAGCCGAAAAATCCTCATCCTCCAAATAGTCGTCCCGCGCCTCTTCGTGATACGATTCCTCCACATTGACGCTCCACAGATCATGATGGGCGCCCTGAATATTTTTAACAGCTAGCAGAGCTGTCAGCATGGAATGATCTTGATTGTTATACTTGTGCATTCCATTCCGCCCAACAACTTGTAGATTGCTCAAGGTAGCCAGAAATTGACGGATTGTCCCTAAGGCCTCACGATACGTCTGATCATACACCGGATAGGCTTTTGGCATTCGCACGACCGTGCCGTCTTCTACTTCCGAGCTGTTGACCAACCCGATCATTTCGAGTTCCCGTTTCCCAAGCTCAAGAAGATCGGCATCTTCGGCGGACCACAGCCCGTCCCCTTCGAAACAAAAATACTCCAATCCCAAGCAGGTTTTAGTGTGGTCCGGAACCATGTCTGCACTCCAATTTTTAAAATTCTGGATTCGTCCTACCTTCACGTCAGGATCATGAATATAAATCCAATTGTCCGGGAACACATCCCGTCGATTGATGATCAGAGCTACGGTCAAGAAGTCTCGATAGCGAAGCCGTTCCGCAGCTTCAAGATATTCCGGTGGAACAGGTGGCTCAAATTTTTGCAGAAGTTCTCGAAGTGGCATACTGCTAATCACTTGCCACGTACCGATGGTTTCACGGTGGCCATTTATCGAAATGTCCAGGGCATCGACTCGCCCCTTCGACCAATATATTTTTTCTACACTGGCGCCTAATCGAACCTGGCCTCCTTTGAGCAAATCCTCAATCCTGTAAGCAAACCATACA
>JADFRB010000022.1 GCA_022561525.1 Nitrospinota bacterium | reverse complement strand
CCACGCACATGCGGTTCGAAGAGAGTTTATTGGATGATGAAGTGTGGCAGGATGCTCAGGATTCAGGCTGCAAATTCCTCCATTTTGGATATGAATCAGGCAGCGAGCGAGTGCTCAAATTAATGGATAAGGCGACGACGACGGATGTGATTCAACGAAGCATGGAGTTGTCTTCTACACATGGTGTGTGGAATCACGTCATGGGATTCTTCGGGTTTCCAGGGGAACGGTACGAAGATGCCAAATTTTCCATGCAATTCTTGGAAGACAATAAAGAGCATATCCATTCTATTGGATTTGGGACCTTCGACCTGAGCAAACATACCCCGGTGGCGAAGAATGCTGAAAAATGGGGAGTGACGTTCTATGCCAACCCTGAATGGGATCTGGCGCTGGATTACTATTTTACGGTGAAAGATGGGTTAAGCATTGAAGATGCCGAACGTGTGTTCGAGGAATTTGAACAAAATCACTATGCCGGGTGGGACTTGAAGATTTTTATCCGTGAATATGTTTTCTTATATGTGGCCTATTTTAGCACGAACAAACTTCCGGCCCTCCAATTTCGAATTACCCCAGATGAAAAGGGCCAAGAATTGGCGAAAGTATAAAAACCATGTCCTCTTCCATCATACAAATTAACACAACAAGTTCGATGCCAAAGAGCGGTCGGCCAAAGAGCGGTCGGAAGGTGAAAACCATGCTGCTCTTCCCCCCGGAATGGGTTCCGACGGCTCCCTATCTCGCGCTTCCCAGCCTGACGGCGGTGCTTCGTGAAAATGGCCATGAAGTCATTCAGCGAGACATCAATATCGAAATGTACGAACTGTTCTTCAGCGATATGTTCTTGATTTGGGTCAATGCTCGCATGGCTCAGCAACTTCGGGAACTGAAGGCGAAAGAATCCAGCAGTGGATTGACGGAGAAGGAAATCGATCAAAAAGCATGTCTGGAAGAAGCCTTGTCGATTGACGTAATGGAATTGGCTGAGAATGCGGATGAAGCGAAACGCATCAACCGAAGCGAAGATTTTTATGACGCGGACAAACTCGAATGGGCGTTGAACATCTTTCGGGACGTCATGCGGTACATCTCTGCTGCCTACTATCCTGCCTCACTTGTGTATTATCCCATGGAAAGTAATTTGGGATATCGGCCTGGTGTCTCAAGCGATGTATATGCCTGTCTCAATGATTCACAAGTGAATGTGTATCGCGATGTCTGCCAACAGTTGGTGTTGCCTTCAGTGGCCAAAGAACGTCCGGAAGTGGTGGGTATTTCTATTGGCACTCAAATGCAGCTCATCGCGGGATTTACCTTTGGGAAAATGATCAAGGAAGCCTATCCCGACATTCATATTACCGTGGGTGGAAATGTGATCACCCGCTTGCAAGAAGACCTTGTCAAACAAGAGCCGTTTTTTACGGAAATTTTTGACTCGGCCATTATGTATGAAGGCGAGCATGCGCTCTTGTGGTTGCTGGAAGCCTTGGTTGGTGACCGTGAGTGGGCCGCAGTGCCCAACTTGATGTATCGGGAGCAGGGGCATGTCCGGACCAATTCTGAAATTTATACGGAAAAGACCACCAGTCTTCCTCTACCCGACTTTGACGGATTCCCGCTCGATTCCTATTTTGTCCCAACGCGAATTCTTCCCTATCTCGCGACTCGGGGATGCTATTGGGGGAAATGTACGTTTTGCGATCATGGACAAGGGTACTTTGATCAGTATCGAGGCAAACCAGCCAACGATGTCGTGCGAGAAGTCAGCGCGTTACAGAAAAAGTATCACGCGGATCATTTCCTGTTCGCCGATGAGTCCTATCCCCCTGCGCTCTTTAAAAAGGTTTCACAATTGTTGATTGATCAGAATGTCGACATCAAGTGGACCACCCTCATTCGGTTTGAGGAGACCCTCCAAGATCCTGAAATTTGGAAGTTAGCGGCGAAATCTGGGTGCAAGACTCTTTACTATGGCATGGAATCGGCCAGTGAACGCGTGTTGGAACTCATGGATAAACATGCCAAAAAAAGTGTGATTGAAAATAATTTGAGAGAAGCGGCGAATGTGGGGATCTGGAATCATGTGATGGCGTTTTATGGCTTCCCGGGAGAAACACGAGAAGAAGCGGAAGACACACGGCAGTTCTTACTCAACAATAAATCCAACATCCACTCCGTCGAGTTGTTTTACTTTGTGGCCTATCGTCATACGCCAATGGTTCGGAATCCCGAAAAGTTCGGTATTACGATTCATAAACAGGACGAATACGATATGCCGCTTGATTATTATTATACGCTCAATGAGCCGGGTGGCGTCAGCTGTTTGGATGCGATGCAATTGTGCGAAGAGTTTTATCAGAATGATTTTGAGCCGTGGGCGGTTCGAATCAACGCACGTGAGCAGATTTTTCTATACATTTCAAAGTTCGGCACCAACGGGTTGCCGCAAATTTATGCCACGCATCATAGCCCTGCCGATGCCAAGTCTGACACGGTTGCTGGCTTGATCACGTGGCCTGTCGCCAAAGTTGATCCCGAAGGTGGAAAAGACGGAGCGCCCGGGATGGTGAGGGTCGTGAGTCACTCCGCACGATAGCTATTCTGTCTTTCGATTAACATGAGGGCACCTCTACAAACCAGGCATTTTTTGTGAGGGCAAGGAAGCCGCGCGCGGAAAACCGGAGTGTATGGGCGAATACATGAGGATTTGAGCACGCGGCTGACGCCGCCCCGCCATCACGGAAAAGGACGGTTTTTAGAGGTGCCCTTAAGGGTTCGCGCAAGAATAACTTCCCTTGTTTGGGTGCTGAGACACCTGTCTGGCAAGGCGCGAGGATTGCGCATACTCTCTGTATGGAAAGGACGAGCCACGCTGCCAGACGGGATGGATCGACGCCCAAACAAGGGAAGTTATTCTTGCGCGAACCCTAAGACGAACACACAACGGATTTGTTCATGAGCTGTAACTACTCAGGTATTTAGGCTGAAGGCTAAAGATTGAAGGCTATCTCTCATAATTGACCCCTAAAAGCCTTCAGCCTATCCACCTGAGAAGTGAGAACTGCGATCACACGATGCACCACCTAATCACCAAAATCGGCAAAGGCCAACGTGGAGTCCGAGACCTGACGTGGGATGAATCGAAAGAAGCGATTCAGCTCATGATGGAAGGGCAAGCCACCCCCCATCAGGTTGGGGCGTTCCTCATGGCCATGCGGATAAAGTTGGAATCCGTTTCCGAGTTAGCCGCGTTTACCGCTTCCACTCGGAGCTACGTCGCATCCCTCAGTATGCCAGGGGATAGCAACGTGGTGGATGTCCCAGCCTATGGAGAAAAGCACAACACCATTCACGTGTTCCTCGCCGGGGCCATGATTGCGGCAGCCGCTGGAGCAAAAATCTGTGTGCATAGCATCGGGAACGCGACGGCAGCCTCGGACCTCTCACGTATCCTCACTGAGTTAGGGATCCCAAACGATTTGCAAGGGGAGGATATACCCGTGGCTCTTAGGGAGCTCGGTTTTGCGTACCTGGATTTGGCGCTCTATCATCCGCCGTTGGTTCGGTTTCTTGATTTACGTGAGGAACTTGGAGCGCAAAATCTTTTTCATCAAGTCGCCCGCCTGTTAAATCCTATTCGGGCACAGTCGCAGGTTATTGGTGTGGCCCATCCCCCATACTTGGAGAAATTCCCCGAAGCGGTCTCCATGCTAGGCGGGCATCGCCTTTTGGTCTTCCAAGGAGTCGAAGGTTTTCCCGAACTCTCCATCTCAACACCGGCACTCATGCGAGAGCTTCGCGATGATCGAGTCGTACCTGTGCATTTGAAACCGCAAGATGTTCGATTGCAGTTGGGGGCATTTCAAAATATGGCGATTCCCCTGCCTTCGTCCACCATGTCGCTTCCGGCGCAAGAAGCCGCAATCATTACCAAGGTGTTACAGAACCAAATCACGGACCGTCTTCGCGATTGGGCCATTTACAATGCCGCGATGCTACTGTATGCCGCAGGTCAAGTCCCTTCGATTGCCGCCGGCGTTCCCCTTGCGCTCAAGACACTTGAGTCGGGCCTTGCGGCACGCAAGCTGAGCGATTTGTCTGCTTCCTCCTCCTCACCACCCACCACGTTTCCTGAAAAAAAGGTCGTTCACGCATGAGACATATTCGCCAACTCGAAGATCAAAGTGTGTATATTCTTCGGGAAGCCTATAAACACTTTGACAACCTGGGAATGCTGTGGTCCATGGGCAAAGACTCCACGGTCTTACTCTGGCTTGCACGGAAAGCGTTTTTTGACCATGTGCCCTTTCCTCTCCTCCACGTCGACACCAGTTACAAAATTCCGTCCATGATTGAATACCGCGATCGAATGGCACGCGAATGGCGACTCAACCTGGTTGTCGGGCAAAACACACAAGCCTTAGCCGACGGCATGAATCATGAGCGAGGCCGAGTGGAATGCTGCACCGCTCTCAAAACCAATGGACTCAAGATGTTATTGGAAGAGAAGGGTTATACGGGAATTATCTTGGGTGTCCGCGCTGATGAAGAAAGCACTCGTGCCAAAGAACGGTACTTCTCCCCACGTGACAAAAACAATGATTGGGATTTTCGAGACCAACCTCCCGAGCTGTGGGATCAATTTAAAACGTCCTTTCCTCCTGGCACACATATTCGAATTCACCCGCTTTTGGATTGGACGGAAATTAATATTTGGGAATACATCAAACTCGAAAACATTCCCTTCATGGACCTCTATTTAGATAAAGGTGATGGCACCCGGTATCGGAGTTTAGGCTGCGCCCCCTGCACCCTGCCGATTCAATCGACAGCCACCACCGTGGATGAAATTATCGAAGAATTGCGCGCCACCAACGTGGCTGAACGATCCGGCCGTGCTCAAGACGAAGGCCGAGGCATGGAGTTACTGCGAAAAGATGGCTACATGTAAGACCGAACCTCAAGGCATCCCCCAAGATACAAGCGATATCCGAGATCGCATGAATATTGTGATCGTCGGACATGTGGACCACGGAAAATCGACACTCCTTGGACGGTTGTATGCGGATACGGGTACGTTGGCGGAAGGCAAGGTGGAAAAAATCCAAGCCATCTGCAAACAGCAAGGTAAAGATTTCGAATACGCTTTTTTGTTTGACGCCTTTTTAGAAGAACAACAACAAGGTATTACGATTGACACCGCTCGCACCTTTTTCCGGTGGGCGGGCCGTCAATACATCATCATCGACGCACCAGGACATAAAGAATTTCTGAAAAACATGATATCCGGCGCCGCGCGAGCCGAAGCTGCTCTGTTGCTCATTGACGCTCTTGAAGGCGTGAGGGAGCAATCCAAACGGCATGGCTTATTGCTGTCGATGTTGGGCGTCAAACAAGTCACGGTCGTGGTGAACAAAATGGACCTTGTCGGGTACCGGCAGGATACGTTTGATGGCATTGAAAAGGAATATCGAGAATTTCTGGCACAACTCAATGTTACTCCTCAGTTCGTGATCCCAGCCAGCGCCAAACTTGGCGATAATATCGCCAAGCCTAGCCCGAACCTGTCATGGTATACCGGGCCGACGGTCCTGGACTCCCTGGCCAAGTTTTCCTCGGAATCTGAAAAGGCAGAACAACCCCTGCGGTTTCCGATCCAAGATGTCTACAAATTCGATGCCCGTCGGATCTTGGTGGGACGAGTCACATCCGGACGCCTCAAAGTGGGCGATCGTTTGATCTGCTCGCCATCGAACAAAACCGCTATCGTGCAGACCCTGGAAGCATTTAATATTGAACCACCACCCACGCAAGCCCAGGCCGGGCAATCAGTGGGTGTCACCCTGGATGAGCAAATTTTTGTCGAGCGCGGCGAGGTCATCAGTCACCAGGATTCTCTGCCCTTGGTCTCAACCTCCTTTCGGGCCAACCTTTTTTGGCTCGGGCGACGTCCCCTGGAAATAAACAAACCTTATCTGGTTCGGTTGGGTACTCGTGAAGTGGAATGTCACGTTGCGGCAATTCACCGCATCGTGGATGCCACTGATCTTTCGCTGGATAACCAAGAAACCAAAACCTCGGTTCAAAGAAATGAGGTGGCTGAAATCACCCTCCAATCCAAAGCCCCTCTGGCTTTCGATCTGTACAATCATTTTGAAAGCACAGGACGTTTTGTCTTGGTGGATGACTACGATGTAGCCGGAGGTGGCATCATTACCGAGATGGTGGAAGATCGGGAAGAAACGCTGCGGGTTGAGGCACGGCAACGTGATTTTGCTTGGATCCAAGGGGACGTCAGCTTGGCTGATCGTTCCCAACATTATGGCCATCGCGCGGCATTGGTTCTCTTGGTTGGACCGGACACGACCAGTAAAACCTTCTTGGCCAAAAAGCTCGAATCGGTGTTGGTGGCCGAAGGGCGACATGCCTACATGTTGGATGCGGAAAACCTGCGCCGTGGACTCGACGCGGATTTACCCGAAGAGGAAGCGTTGGAATTTGTTCGCCGATATGGCGAAGTTGCTAGGCTGCTGGTCGATACGGGATTGTTGGTGATTTCGACCACGAATTCTTTTCAACTTCCAGCCGATCAAGTCACCGAAGCCATTCGCACCTTGGTCCATCCTGCACATGTCCTCACCGTATACATGAGCAAAAATACCGGTACCCCCTCCATCCAGACTGATCTTTTCTTTGCCGGTCCTGAAGACTTTACGGCCACGGCCCACGACATTCTTGAAGCTCTCAAACAAAAGGGCATTCTGGCCGAGGCGATTGGCAATCAACCCGGCTTTCAATTCTCGATTTAACCTCCCAGCCTTTCTTCTTATTCCCCACCATAAGAGCATCTTGAATCCTTACGTTGTGTTGTAAAAAACCTTGTACAAGACCCGTTTTTCCTGAGCCTGTCGAAGGGCTCACCACCACGAACGAAAGATGAAAGGATTGTGCAACACAACACTAGGTTGTTGAAGACAACTTCAGGCCCACTATGCCTGCAATAATCACGAAAATGAAAAACAACCGCATGGCATCCCGCGGTTCGTTAAACAATATAATGCCCATAATGGCCACACCCACGGCCCCAATTCCGGTCCAGATTGCATAAGCCGTTCCAATTGGTATGGCACGCAAGGCTAACGCCAAAAACACCATACTCACGCTCATCGCCGCCACCGTGCCCACACTTGGCCACAGCCGCGAAAACCCATCCGTATATTTGAGCCCTGTGGCCCACACAATCTCAAAACCACCGGCCACCAATAAATACACCCACGCCATATCAACCTCCTTTGCCTGTCGGATCCTACCCCAAATGGCTCTTTGTAGCACGGCGGAGATGTTTAAGGAACGTCTGTTCTGCCCCGATCAGAGATTACGGGGTAACAGCCCTGGCGCGTGACCGAAAGTTAGGATATAGTAGGGATAGGAAAACAGTGAATGGTACCATCAAACAATGGGGGTGACTGGCTTCGACGGGGAACAAGAGGTCAACGGTGCGTGTCGAGCTCTCGGAGTCTCGTTAAACCTTCGGGAAACGTATAATTGCCAACGAACCATTGGCTCTCGCAGCTTAATTGACTGCGACGTCTCTCCATTCTTTGTCTGCAGGCATGGAAGAGGCGCTACTTTAGCAGGCTGGTCCAATGCTGGTGCTCCAGCGGCTGCGGATGAGACCTTTCTGGGCTAGTGAACGCTCTAAGCCGGTCAGTGGGCGTGGGCGGACGCGAATTTTAAAACATTGGCTACGCACGTAGGACCGTTGTGCTGAATGTCTTCGGACGCGGGTTCAAATCCCGCCACCTCCACCAATTCATTGTCCTAGGAAGTCCAATAAAGGACAATGACCAACGAGAAAGCCGCTTCTAGAGCGGCTTTTTTGTTTTTAATCATCCGACAAAGGTTAATGAAATCCATTGACATCTGGGGGCAACTGGGGGCAACATTGGGGGCAACTGTGTTAACGCTGAAAGGAGTTGCCCCCAATGCCACTAACTGACACCGCGATTCGTAATGCCCAACCTTCCCAGAAAGCCAAGAAATTATTTGATGGCGGTGGACTTTATCTGGAAGTTGCCCCCAGGGGGGGCAAGTGGTGGCGGCTGAAGTACCGCTTCGGGGGCAAGGAGAAACGGCTGTCCCTTGGAGTGTATCCTGATGTGTCACTGAAAGATGCTCGCGACCGGCGTGACACAGCTCGCAAACTGTTGGCCAACGAGATCGACCCTAGCGAAAACCGTAAGGCGAAGAAAGCCGCGACAGTGGAAGGGGCGGCAAATAGCTTCGAGGTGGTGGCGCGTGAATGGTTCGCCAAGCGCTCTCCCAACTGGTCTACGAGTCATACAGACCGGATCATCCGTCGGTTGGAGCAAGACATCTTCCCCTGGATTGGCGGGAAACCCATTGCTGATCTCACACCTCCACAACTGCTAGAAGCAATTCGCCGGATCGAAAAGCGCGGAGCCTTGGAAACGGCGCATCGCGTCTTGAGTACATGCGGGCAAGTGCTCCGCTATGCCGTCGCCACCGGACGCGCCGAGCGTGTCATATCGGGGGATCTTCGCGGTGCTCTGCCGCCGGTTAAAGGTGAACATTTCGCTTCCGAGACAGAACCTGAAAAAGTTGCGGATCTACTCAGAGCTTTGGATGGATACGAAGGCACGCTTGCCGTGCGATGTGCCCTACGTCTCGCGCCGTTGGTCTTCGTGCGTCCTGGTGAATTGCGTCATGCTCAATGGGCGGACATCGACTTGGATAAAGCGGAATGGTGCTACACCGTCACAAAGACCAAGACAAGACACATTGTTCCCCTGTCCCAACAGGCCGTGGCTATTTTACGGGAACTACACCCGCTCACTGGACGTGGGCGTTATGTTTTCCCTGGTGCGCGGAGTTCCGCACGACCAATGAGCGATAACGCCGTTCTTTCTGCTATGCGAAGTTTGGGAATTGGCAAGGAAGAAATGAGCGGCCACGGTTTTCGTGCAATGGCACGAACGATTCTGGATGAAGTGTTGGGCTTCCGCCTCGATTACATCGAACACCAGCTTGCCCATGATTGGCCGGCCCGAGTCCCAAGCCCGCCGGTGCACCGGCTGGGGATCGTGTGCTCGGGTTCCCATGCGGCGCGATTTGTGCCGTTCTTCGTCACCGATCGGATCGCATGCCAGGCAAGCGATGCCCAGCTTGGCATAAAGCTGGCCCAGGTAGTTGTAACAAAGATGGCTTTTGCTGCCGCCGTGACCAAAGGTGAGCACGACTGCCGGCATCTTGCCGCGTCGGTTCTTAGGTCGGTACAACAGACAGGGGACGCGTGAGCCGGGCTCGCTGGTGAATATCCATTTTTCGATCACAATGCCGTCATGTTCCAATTGGCCGCGGCTCTGGGGCGCTAGCGCCACACGCTGCTGCGGAATTCCTAACAGCTCAATAAGCTGCTGCCGTTTTTCTTTTTGCCAGATGATGAAGCCAGACCGATCTTGCGCTGGATCGGGCATTGAGTTTTTCGCGCCAACTGCGCTACGGCTGCTGGGGCCCGACCAACGCGCTGTATTGAGGGCAAAGTATTTATTGCGAAACGGAGGCTTTTTGCGGCTGGCGTACCAAATCCGAAAACTTCCATCTTTGTCGCGAATGACCGATTGGCTGGTGGTATAGTGCGATTCCCACGGTCGCGATCCGTCCGGACGCAGCACGGGATTGTGTGGGCTCTTGTACCACTTCATCCCATCCAGGCTGGCCGCTATTCCCAGCGCGGTTTTGTTTGCTTCGGCCGACATGTAGCTGCCGTACCACATTAAATAAACCCCGTCGGCCTTCAACACGGTCGGATAAAACAACCGTTTCCGCTCCCATGCTTGATCGATCTTCAGCACCGGCTCTTTGGTCACCCGCCAACGCCTACCATCGCGACTATCTGCATAACGAATCGGCCAGCCGTCCAGCCCCACATCGACATACCACATGCGATAGGTTTTTCCTTCTTTGATGATCGTGGGGGCATAAACATTTTCCAGTAGAGCCTTTGAAGGAGCAGCCCAGGCGATACCATCGCTGCTGGTAGTTTCGTGCAAAGTGTGCAAGCCGCTCTTGCCGGCAAAATGAGTCGAGCTAAACCACATCCGCAGCTTGCCATTTTCCCGCAGCAGCGAGCCGTCAGGATTTCGCAGCACAGTAGCCGTCAGAACAGATTGCTTGCCGTCGCCAAATTGAAGAACCGGTTTGGACGAATGCCTGGCAAAGTGAACCGCATCGTCGCTGGTTGCCAAACCGACATGACAGACCCGATCTTTCACATTGCCTCGTGCTCCGCTGTACCACATTAGCCAGCGGCCGTTTTCTTGTGCCACACAGGGAGCGAAGATATGAGTATCGTCGAACTCCCCTTGCTTTCCCAAGGAAAGAATCGGTCCGTCGCCGAGGAAGCGGGGTTTTTCTTGGTTGAGCTCGTGTAGCAACGCTTCCAAAGCTGTGGCGACCTTGTTGGAGTCGGGCCGCTGGAGTTCGACTTTGATGTGATTGTGCGACAGGCGTTGAACCTTCCCCGGCAACTGCATTAATGCCCGGAAGACGCTGAAGGCGTCCTTGCGCCGTCCGTAGTATTCGTTGAAGCGAAGCGCGAGAAGTCTCTCGGAGTTGTAAGCGGCGAGCTTGATGGCGTTGACCACCAGACGACGGTCTTCGCGCAGTAGTGAACGTGTCTTGTCGACCTCGGTGGCGGCGATGAGAGCCGGCGTATGTCGCAAACGGTTGTGAAGCCGGGTCAAGGCTTGCCGCCTCTCCGCCACGCGGCGTCGAAGGCGACTGTGGGCGATCTTCAACCCGCGAGCTGTGCGATGTTTGGTCTCCTCGTTCTGGTCCAGAGCACGTCCCAGTTCTGCCTCTAGTGCTTCGACTTCCTGACTCACTGCTTGAAGCTTCTGTTTCAAAGCCTTTCTTTTCGGGTTCGGGACCGTTCGGGGATCTTTTTCCACCTCGGCCCCGTACTGGATGATCTGCTCGATCCCATAATGCTCGCTGAGATACTTGAAGCTATTCTCTTGCCGCCATCGTAACTTCAGGCAGTGGATGACTTTCGCTGGCTGAAACGATGCGTCCAGGTTCGTCAGCACCGGAATTTGCTTCGCGTCGTCACCGATGAACACGATGGTGCGCGTCAGTCCAGCACCCGTCACCCGCGTCTTCTTTTCATACACACGATAGGTATGGCGC
>JADFRB010000381.1 GCA_022561525.1 Nitrospinota bacterium | reverse complement strand
CATTTGAATGCCTCGGTCGGTGTGGCGACCACGAAATTTGTCGCGAAGGTGGCATCGGATCTTCAGAAACCTCAAGGGTTCGTCATCGTGCCTGATGGTACGGCGCGTGCGTTTCTTCATGACTTGCCGATTACACGGTTGTGGGGGGCTGGTCCGAAGACGGCGAATCTGCTTCGTCGTCGCGGGTATGAGACCATTGGGCAATTGGCCGAGGCATCCTGTGCAGACCTTTCGACGTGGTTAGGAAAACAAGGAAAGCACCTATGGGAATTGGCGAATGGAGTTGATGCTCGCGAGGTGGCACCAGAGAAACCGGCAAAATCCATTGGTGCGGAAACGACGTTTGAAAACGATACGTCAGAGATTCAGATGATTCACAAAACCATCTTGGAATTAGCGAAACGGGTAGGGAGTCGTTTACGGACGGCGGGTGTACAAGCCAAAACTCTGACATTGAAATTCCGCACCTCGAAATTTCAGACCTACACTCGTTCGATCACTCTTCAGGAACCAACGGATCAGGATTCGATCATGTATCACGTGGCGCTCACGTTACTCGCTCGCTTGCCCTGCGCCAATGAGAAAGCCCGGTTATTAGGGGTTGCGGGGTCCAATCTTCTCAAGCCCGAGGGCTCTCGCCAATTGGCACTGTTTTCTTCAGCCGAGGAACCCAAAGCCCAAGTCACGAAAGCGGTGGATGCGATCCGATCCCGCTTCGGTGATCAAGCCATTCAGCCGGCAACCCTTCTTTCGAAAGTGAAACGTGATGAGTGATGCGAATGGAAAAGATTGGGTTGTCTTGCCCCGAGATATGAGCGACTTTGTACATCAGGATGACGGTGAGTCATTTTCTGCCAGGAGCCGGCGGATCTGTCGATCCGTTTCTGCATACCCACCTTCTCCAATTTTGACATATTGAATGACTCCCTGTTTGTCGATGAGGTACAGTGTAGGCCAATAACGATTCCGATACTTCCGCCAGGTTTCAAACCCATTATCAATGGGCACGGCATATTGAATCTGATGCTCGTCGATATATTCTTTGACGCTGTCGATGGATCGTTCGTAGCTAAACTCCGGCGAGTGAATGGCAATGACCACTAATCCTTGGTCTGCGTACTTGGCATGCCACTCTTTGACGTAGGGTTCGATGTTGCGGCAGTTGTAGCACCCGAAGGTCCAAAACTCGACCATGACAACCTTGCCTCGTCAATCCTTCATTTTGGTTGTGGTGTGAAATTGAGCCAGACTTCGTTGGAGATGTCTGGGGCAGGGATGCCGGTTTGGGCGTGGAGATAAGATGGCATCTCCATGGATAGAAAAATTCCAACAAGACCGGCCACCATAACACGTTGGCTATTGAGGAATGGAAATAATCTATTCACAAACATGTCTCCATTTCTACTTGAGATTACTGGTGTTCTTTTTTAGAGTCCTTTTCTGGGTGAATCCATTACACTCGGAGGGAGAATGGCAGGAGCAAGTTTTTCGTATGTGTGGACGGTACACGTTAAAAGCAACACCGGAGGTCGTGGCTGATCAATTCCACTTTGAGGAATTGCAGGATGCTAAACCTCGATACAATATTGCCCCATCCCAACTCGTGGCCTGTGTCAGAGTAACATCCGGGTCGACAACGCGAGAAGGAGGCATGTTGCGATGGGGACTCATTCCATCTTGGGCTAAAGATCCTGCCATTGGGATGAAGTTGATTAATGCCCGGGCAGAGACCGTTGCGGAGAAGCCATCATTTCGGAAGTCGTTCAAACAGCGGCGATGCCTGGTGCTGGCGGATGGCTTTTATGAATGGCAGAAGGAAGGGCGAGTCAAACAGCCGTACTATATTCGCTTGAAAAGCAAGAGGCCGTTTGTCTTTGCCGGTCTGTGGGATCATTGGGCGAGTGCTGATGGAAAAACGATTGAATCATGTGTCCTGTTGACGACCGAGTCCAATGCGTTGATGGCGCCTATTCATAACCGCATGCCGGTTATTTTGAATCCGGATACGTATGATGATTGGCTCGATCCGGACCAACAAGATGTGGTGCGGCTGGCAACCCTTCTCGGGTCCTATCCGGCTGAAGAAATGGTGGCGAATCCAGTGAGTCGTTTAGTCAATAATCCACGATTTGATGACCCTCGGTGCATTGAAGCGCTGGCAGAATGTTGAAAAAATCCGCCAGCCTTCGCCAAGGCTACGGCAGACAAGCCAGCGGCGTTCCCTGCCTTCGCCGTAGCGGCTTCGCGTTTA
>JADFRB010000021.1:9750-11245 GCA_022561525.1 Nitrospinota bacterium | reverse complement strand
AAACTCTTTATATAGCCCTCGATCCAACACCACTTTTCCTCCATCAGTGGCATAGTCGTAAAAGACGCCGACGACCGGAAAACCTCGGAGGCCTTGGCGTGTGGGCAACATCAAGGACTCGCCGACCTCTACCTCCAATCGTCTTGCCAAGACCTCGGACACGATCACACCATTTTTCTTCAGCGCTTGTTGCAAAAGCGAATCAGAGTCGCCATGGACAAACAGATACCGGCTTCGATCGGCATGGATCTGGAAATCGCGGGCCACGAGACTCACGGTCGTTGAACCCACTTGAATGCGGACTTGCCGATACGGGTCCACTGCTGCAACGCCTTGAACCCCTGATGCAACCGAAAGAATGTCTTCTGAAAGAAGGGAAACTCTGTCACTCTGGCTGGAATCGGTGAGGCCCGACTGCGGCATGACAATCAGATCCGCCATCATCGTTTGATCGATCCAGGTCTCCACGGTGGCTCGAAAGCTTTGGACCATCACACCCACACCCACCATAATCGCAATGCCGACCATCAGCGCGGATAAGGTCATACTATTTCGTCCTGGTGTCCGAATGATCTGATCCGCAGCAAGATGCGCCGCCAGCCCGGAAGACGTGCTGAATGGCAGGTTCATGATTCCACGAAGCGCGTGAATACACAGTGGGGCTAAACACGTACACGCTAGCAGGAGACAGAACGCCGCAGCATATCCAAACACGGGAATGCCGTTCACAGGCGCCAACATCGAAAGTCCCAGAGCCACCAGAAACAGCCCTGCCGCCACACTCGTAAAGACCCCATAGCGATTGTGACGAGTGTCTTCATACTGCCCTGGTGCCAGCGCCAGAGCCGGCGCGGTGCGGCTGGCTTCCCAACACGGCCCGAGCGCACCCAAGATTGATAGCCCCAGGCCCAAGACACATCCCACACCCAACAACCACGGAGTCAACTCGATGGAACCCGCTGCCACTGCTGTATAGAGTTCGGACACCGTTTCGCTCTCTAACACCACCAGGAATTTCGCGAAGAACACACCCAAGACTGTTCCACAGGCTCCACCCAGAATACCCACCACCGAGGCTTCACCCAGAAACAAGAGCCCGATCTGGCCACGAAACATGCCCAGCGCTCGCAGGATCCCGATTTCCCGACGATATTGGACAACGGAAAATCCTACTGCGTTATAGACCAGGAACACTCCCACGAACAGACCCACCATACTCAACGTGGTCAAATTCAGTTGAAACGACCGAAGCATGCGCTCTACCTGTTGATTGCGTTGGGCAGGCCGTCCCACAAAGACTGTGGGGCCTAAGGTTCGTTGTAAATCCTGGATTACGTCTTGGATTGACACATCGGGAAACGTCACCAGATCCAGCCGATTCACATAGCCCACGAGATCAAACACCGTTTGCGCCGCGGCAATGTCCATCACGGCAAACGAATCCCAGGTTTGCCCTGGTCGCTCCGCGGCAAACACACCACCCACTGTCACCTCG
>JADFRB010000021.1:0-9740 GCA_022561525.1 Nitrospinota bacterium | reverse complement strand
CCCACTTCAAAGTTGAATTGCTTGGCGGTCTCTTGATGAAAAAACAGCACATCTGGAGCAATCAGGTACTCCAAAAAAGTGTCCGTTGTTCCCGCCGAAGAGGAGTTGGAAGAAAAATTGAGCGTGCCGACGCCGAGCCATTCGAGCAGATCCACAGCCTGAATACGCAATGGTTGCACCTCTCGGCTAGGAAGGAGAACCTTCGTAAAGATAGTGATAATCGGGCTGACTGACTCCACGGCCTGATGTGTACGAATCGGGATCATGACCTGTTCATCGAGCAAACCCTCTGTGGCGGTCACTTGAATGGTCGTCTTTCCCACCACACTGGTCACGGTTTGTTCGAATGATCGAAAAACCTGCTCATTCGCCAAGAACATCGCCATGGCTGCTGAGACACCGATTCCAACCCCAAAAACCGTTAGCACGGTACGCAAGGGGCGGCTCAAAAGATGGTGAATCGCCAATGTCAAGACGGGATAAAACATGCGTCAACTAGGGAGGGTTGTATGGGGAGGCCTAATTTTGGTAAATAAGTGTCTTCCGATTGGGTATTCATTCATACAGACATCATTCCATGGCTAAAGCAAAATCGAAGACCCAGGATCTGAAGGACACTGCTCGCGAAAAGAAGGACGATGCGTTTTCGTTAACGACTCGTCAAAAAGAAATTCTCAAATTGGTGGCCCTCGGGCATACCAATCGAGAAATAGGGGAACAGTTAGATATTAGTGTGCGGACAGTTGAAGTGCATCGCTTCAATTTAATGCGTCGTCTGCGGGTGCGAAACGTCGCCCAACTCCTTCGACAAGGCCTCCTCTTACGCCTCATTCCAAAAAATTCCCCTCCTAACAAATAACCGGTCCCTACTGCATCACTTCCGCTCAGAGTCTACGCTAAAACAGTTCACAATTCCTTGAGGCGCCCTCGGCAATCATCAACCGAGGCATAGCCTTTCTTGGTTAGGACCTCGGACAACTCTTTTTCAAGGCGCTCGAATGCAGTCAGACCTTCCTCGACCAAGGTTGTGCCCACCTGAACAGCCGACGCCCCGCAGAGCAGATGTTCGAACGCGTCCGTTCCCGTCACAACCCCTCCTACGCCAATGATTGGCATGCGTCCCTGAAACAGCTTCCAAAACGCCCGCACATTGGCCAACGCCACCGGTTTAATGATCGTTCCGCCAATCCCGCCAAACCCACCTTTGGGTTTAATCACCACAGTTTCCGATTCCGGATCGATCACTAGCCCATTGCCCACCGAATTAATCAGTGACAAAAACGACACATTGACGCCTTCCAGCATACCAGCCATGGCCTCATGATGAACTGGGTCAAAATACGGTGGCAGTTTCACACCCATGGGAATGGTGAGGCATTCTTGGAGTTCGAGCAAAATCCGCCTGGAGGCTTCGATATCATAGGCAATCTGGGGTTCTCCCGGAAGATTGGGACAGGAAAGGTTGACCTCAACGAGGTCTGGTTTGGCAAGTTCTATGGCTTTGGCAGCCTCAAGAAAATCTTGAGGATTCAAGCCCGCGATACTGGCTACGATAGGTTTCCCAAACCGCCGAAGTTCCGGGATCAACTTGGCGTAAGCAGGATAGCCCAAGTTCGGCAGTCCCATCGAGTTGATCGACCCACCAGGAAAGCTGTGATATCGTGGACCAGGATTGCCTTCCCGCGGTTGAGGGGTCATGGATTTTGTGACAATCGCGCCGGCATGGGACTCGCCAAGCGCTTCCAACTCTTCTTGTGTCACGCAACATGCTCCAGCCGCATTCATGAAACAGGTCGGGAAGGTCACCCCTGCGATGGTCGTCGAAAGGTTCATGCGGTCTTCCTACCTGGGGGGGTGTTGAAAAAGTCCGCCCGCGGCGTTCTCGGCCCTTTGTCGTGCTCACGTACTCCGTGTACGCTCCATGCGCCAAAGGGCCTGCGGCCTTGCTGGACAGCCTTTTGGAACACCCCCTCTCCCTCTTGAGAATTTATGGAATTCATCAAATAGTCCTAGCCATGGAGATTTATAAATTATTCAATAGTCCCTGACATGGCTGTGCTTGCCAGTTTCGGCAATGCGCCTGGCTTCAGTTGCCCATCCTGTAACGCATAGATTCGGTCAGCCACACGAGCCGCGGTTTCGGAATGTGTGACAAGAATGACCGTTTGACCGGCACGTTTGGCTATTCGATGCAGCAATTCCACGATATCGGCACCCTGATGAGAGTCGAGATTTCCCGTTGGTTCATCGGCCAAGAGAACCCGCGGTTGATGGACCACGGCCCGGGCAATGGCCACGCGTTGTTGTTCGCCACCCGATAGCTCGCTGGGTCGATGAGTGCGCCGATCCTCGAGCCCTACCATTTCCAACACCTCAGCCACTCGTTGACGAATGACCCTCGAGGATTGCCCATTGAACTGCAAGGGCAACCCCACATTCTCCGCAGCGGTCATGCCTGGCACCAAGTGAAAGGACTGAAAGACCATCCCAATCCACTCCCGTCGCCGTCGAGTCCACTCTGCGTCCGAAAACTCGCTCGAGGGTTGGTTATCCAGAAAAATCTCACCGGACGAAATAGAGTCCAGCCCAGCAATGACATTCAAGAGCGTACTCTTTCCGCTCCCACTAGGCCCCATCACCGCACAGAACTCTCCGTCGGCAATGTGGACCGTCGCATCGTTGAGGGCTTGAATCACCACGGCACCACGACGATATTCCTTGCAGACATGCTCTAACCGTATCACGATTCTTCTCACTCCTTACCCTGGGACAATGTCTGGCACGCACTCCCCCGTTCCTATACCACACACTTAGTTAACCGTCCAAATTTCCGACATATTGGCTTGACGCTATTTGAGGCTTTTTCTAGAGTGAGTTGAAATTCAGCCAGAGATTAGAATCCCAATGACGTTGACTCCCTCGCTCCTGCTTCATCGCGTTCTTCATACGCTTCTGCCGATGGACTGTATTAGTTGCAAAGAAGCGTTGTTCGATAATGCCATTCCCTACATTTGTCCGTCGTGTTGGAAAACCATTTGCGTTCTGCCCGAGCCAAAATGCCCTCGATGCCATATTCCGTTTTCCTCGTCTTCAACGCTCACGCACAGTCCGCAGCACCTCTGTGGGCGATGTCGGCAACGACCGCCAGCGTACACCAAAGCCTGCACACCCTACGCGTATCAGGGGGTACTCAAAGATGCCATCAGCCAATTCAAATATCACGGAAAAGTACGATTGGCGCAACCACTGGCCCAGCTCATGGCTTCGGCTTGGGACTTACCCCGTGATCTTGACGGAATCATGGCCGTGCCCCTTCACCCCACGCGACTGAGAGAACGGGAATATAATCAATCGCTACTGTTGGCTGAACGTCTGAGCCAGCACCTTGGAATGCCCGTCATGTGGAATGTCTTGGTTCGCACTCAACACACCGTCCCTCAAACTACTTTGAAACGATCAGCCAGGCTCAAAAACCTGCGGAAGTCCTTTGCCGTCACCCATCCCGATGTGGTTTCTGGCAAAAAGATCTTACTTGTGGATGATGTCTTTACCACCGGAACGACCATCAATGAATGCGCAAAAACGCTGCGAAAAGCCGGCGCAGAAGCGGTATACGTTGAAACCTTAGCTCGGATGATTTGAGGGAATGTTGAAAAAAGCATGCCCTGAGTCTTTCCGAAGGGTCTATCCAGCAAGGCCTCAGCCCTTTTGACGCGCGGAGCGTACTCTCAGTACGTGAGCACGGCAAAATGGCGAGAACGCCGCTGGCGGCTTTTTTCAACATTCCCTCAAACTCGATGATGGCCTGCCCCTCTCGACCATGTATTGGCCTTGGGCGTGAAATACTCAACAGGCCCTTTGAAGAAGTTGAAATATGAAATTAAAAGTATTACTTGACATTACTAGGTAATTTTCCTAACCTTCCACTAAGTATTTATTGGGAATCACACTCAACAAGTCGAGAAGTATTGAACGATGTTCGCTGGACAATACCATTGTAAATTAGATGAGAAGGGTCGATTCATTCTTCCAAGCCCGCTTCGGGAGCAACTGGAAGCAGATGGCGAGCGAGTCATTTTTGTCAAGGGACAAGACCAGCCCCTCTCAGCCTACTCCGTGAAAGAATGGGAATCCGTCCTCACACGAGCAAAAGACACCTTTGATGAAGATCAAAGCCGCTTGTTCATGCACTTCGTGGTATCCGAAGCCGCCTCCTCGGATATCGACAAAACCGGGCGTATTCTCATTCCCGGCAGACTCCGAAAAACCATCCCCATAGATGACGACTTAGAAATTGTCTTAGTTGGAATGTATCACCGGTTGGAGATCTGGAATCCTTCGGAATGGCGACGCTATCTCATTCAACACGATGAGCAATTCGAGAACAATCTCGGAAAAATGCTGAACCTTCTCTAGGAGCCTGTCCGAGATTAGCGATCGTCGCGAGGATGTACTGGTTTGAGTCAGATGTTTCGATCGTTTGAGGCGAATAGTGGGACTATTCAACGAAAAGGATCGGAAGATCTGGCCAAATCCAGCGCATCCGCAGTAGATTCGTCTAATCTCGGACAGGCTCCTAGCCAACCCCAAAAGCCTGTGGCGGCACCCCGACCCTCGCTACAGAAAAAACGCCAGAACCCGAAAAGTCCCGTTGATCTTCGATCGACAACCCCATTATTGGTGACTCTCACTCCCACACGATTTGCCTTCGAGCTACCTCTGCCTCCCAGCATTAACAGCCAATATGCGACAGTCAATGGACGACGTGTTCTGTCTTCAACCGGACGGCGGTACAAGGCCGGCATCGCTCAAATTTTACTGGGAGCGTTGGCGCAATCACCCAACCGTGCCACCTTTCTGAATGCGGCTCAATCCCACTATCTTGCGCTCTCGATTCACTTTTATTTTCCGACATTGCTGAGGCGGGACCTCGATGGCGGACTAAAAATTGCACAAGATGCGTTGTGCGAAGCCATGGGAATCAATGACAATCGCATCGTCGAAATTCACTTGTATAAATCCTTGGATCGAGAGTCGCCCCGACTCGATTGCGCGTTATCAACCACCAGTCCAGCGCCAATCCGGTCATCACAGCCAAGTCGCTCGCGCCGCCCTTTACATCGACGCATTCGATCGTAAAAACCAAAAGCCACATCCTCAGAACCCTGACAAATATTCATGGAACAAGACAGTCTTCAGCTGGAGTGTTGAATAATTCAAAATTTCTATAAGACCAATACCATTTGATTAATTGAGTGAACACTAAATAGCCAGGGGGCTGTTCAAAAAGGCCCGTCCAGCAAGGCCGCAGGCGCTTTGGCGCGCGGAGCGTACTCAAGTACGTGAGCACGACAAAGGGCCGAGAACGTCGCTGGCGGACTTTTTCAACAGCCCCCGGAGTAAATGGGCCGGAGGTGTGAAACGTACTGTTGTCGCCCGATTTATCGGGCTCATCACGCTTTACAGCGTACGATTTCTTGCTATTGGAAGAGTTGGCCCGATGAATCTGGCAATTACAGGAGAGGCTACAACGACTGAAGCACGGCTTGCGGTGCACGATGGTGCTTCACAGGCTGAATGTTTTTCCGAAGAGAAAGACTGGCTTTGCTCAACACCGTTCTGACTCCCGCCGGGAAAAACACGCCAAGTCTTGAGGCAGAACAATGACGGACAACCCCGGCAACCCACACGACATCTTGCGGAAGACGAAGTTTCACTGAAACCCGTTCATCAACACGAAGATGTGAAGATTGACGGCGATCCAGTTCGAGAAGGGCACCGTGCCGGCTGAGGTTGAGGAGTGTGGCTGATAAGGACTGATTCTGGCTGGCTCGAATTTCTGCGGGAAGATGCATTCCAGAAAGAATAGAAACTCGCGGGGTTTTTCGTCGTTCATTGTTTTTCATCACTCAGATCTGACCTCCTCGGCAACCACATTTTGTGAATCAGCGACCGCTTCTTCTTGACTTCGAAACACGGGCAACCATTCGCCAATCTCGGTTAAGTTGAGTATGTCCCGGACAAACCCATCTCGGGCAATCAGACTCATCTTTCCACGAACCCGGCCAAACTTTCGCTGCATGACTACCATCCCCCCTAAGGCCGTGCTATCAATAAACGTCACATCAGTGACATCCAAAATAATATGGCGATACCCGGCATTGATCGCCAGATCCATCCGCCACTTGTATTCCTGGCAGGCATTCTGGTCAAACCGCCCAACCATCTTCTCAATAATCACTTCGCCATTCACCTGTTGTTCAGAAATCACCATGACCATCAAACCTCTGGAGAACAATGTTTCTGTGTCCTCCACTGTTTCGGCGCTTTCCTGTAGGCACTTGATACCTGCCGAATCAGATCATATCCTGCGCCAAACCACACAAGGTCCCACATGTTTCATGAAGTGCGGACAACGCCTCACCTATGGTACATTGACGCCAGTGCAGCATTCCTTCAAAGGAAATCCATGTTGGCTATTATCCAAAGGGAGTACATCAAATATGAGAATGGCGTTATCTTGTCTTTTACTATTCACCTTGTTTTCCACGGTTGCCCCCATTGAAAGCTTGGCCCGCCGAAATGCACTCACGCCCGACCAGAAAGAACACCTGCGAACCGCACAAGATATTCGAGTCCAGACACTCGCACTGACAGAAAAGGGTGCGGCTGACTCCGGTGCAATTCAACACGTAATATCGGATCGCTTGCACACCATTGGCCTGACAGTGGTCGATACGTCCACGAAACCCCATGATGTCGTGCTCAAGGTGAAATGTGAGGAACGACGATCGTCGGTCGCCATGACAACCGTTGGCGGGGATGCCGATCAACCGGGCGCCCCTTCCCGACTGTGGAAAGGTCCTACCTGTCAACTGACCTACAGTATTGATGGGCAGATCGGCCCCTGGCGGCAAGAGGTTCGCACACCATTTGAAGATGCCTGGCAAGCAGCCAAAACTCAGGGGCACAAGGACTCCGGATTGTATGCTTTGGGTCAACTCCGTGAAGTCCTGCGAAAACACAATTTCCCCCTAGAACTTCTGGCCGAGTGGAAACAGGCCAAACGTTTGGCTGCGATCCTCACATCAAAGGACACCCACCCGGCGACCAAACGAACCATTCTTCGACTTTCCAAAAAAGTGGCTGGTCCCACGATGCTCCAGGCCCTCTACAGAACCATGTCCGACAAGGACCTTGCACCTCATGCTACTCGAGCCATGGGTTTTATGGGTACGGCAGCCACACCCTTTCTGTTGGATCTCCTGGAGGACTCTGATTCCGTCGAACTCAAAGCCTTGGCGGCACAGGCTTTAGGGGAGATCGGAGCCCAGAGTGGTGACATGAGCATCCTTCTGCCCCTGTTGGCCATGATGGATTCGCCAACAATCGATCTGCAGGTTCAAACGGAAATCGTGAAAGCCGTCGGAAAAATTCCAGACCACCAATCGGAGGATCCGCTTCAACAACTTGGAGTGAAAGCCTGGACATCTCGATCCAACGACCCACGCATGCAAGACCTCCGCGAAGCCATTGATTGGAGTTTATGGCAAATACATCCCAGTGCGCATACGGAGGATTGATTCCCTTCGAAGGGAAAGGTCTCGGAAAGCAGAAAACTATTTAGTAGTTGGAAGGGATCCAGGAAATGGACCGGGCCTGAGCAGGCCTGGCATTGACCTCCTTATAGTCCTGGATAAACATACGGACGAGAAGCTGAAGGCGGTCCTGGAATTTTTTAATGTCACCGGTAGAGAGTGACCCAAGGCTCCATGTCACCACCCAAGGCCGACTGGCATTTCGTAGCAAGGCGGCTTGTTGGTGGAGTTCAAGTATAATTGTATAGGCATAAAGATTGGCGGCGATCTGAGTCACAGCACCTTGAATCTCTAGAAACGGGCGTTCGTTCGAGCTTTCTAAGGCTTTTTCGTCAAGTAGAATGCCTGCGTGGCGAAATTCAGCTTCAATCTCCGCGGTTAATTGGAAAATTGGCAACTCACCATTTATTTTTATTGTTGTAGAGATGAAATTCAAAGGTTTTAAAAGAATTCCTGGCAGCCCACGCAGAGACTCTTTCTCCAAAAATGTCGAAGCCCATGCATGCTGGCTGGTAACCACCACCATAATAGTCAAAAGGATTAGTAATAGAAATTTTTCAACTTTAATTTTGAACACTTTCAAAACTGCCTTTCCACTTCTTTTTACTCATCATTCCCTTCCAAGCTCTGTTTTACCTTTTGACCCAATCTCCTTGGAAGAATATTAATCTCTAGTACAAACTCGTTAATCCAGAAACGAAAGAAAGAGAATCAGAAACATATGAATAAAAAACAGGAAGTTACATCTTAACAACCGTCACAGTACTCAGTTCAACACCTTTTAGGATTTCGACCCTCTGCTTTCTTTGCGGTTTATATGTCCTGGGAGTTCTCTTAGATCTATAGGAGTCCAAAAGGGATGGAACCGTTTCTCCTTTTGTGAGAATCGGATCAGAATTCAGCGGACTTCTCAAGGCAAAACGGATATTCCCTTCATTGATAGCCAGAGCAAGCTTTTCGGCTTCCTGGGGAGTCACTTCTAAAGTGATATACTTGACGGGAACAGCTTCTTCTTCTTTACCTTGTCGCTCCATGTGAATACCACTCGCTAAAACCAAGATATTTTCCAGCACAATCTTCGTTATAATCTTTTTCTTTTTCTCTCCTCCCCTATCAATGGTCACCATAACGTCAACCTTGTCACCAGGCTTAATAAACCCACCAACACCAACAGCTTCATTTACCTTAACCGCCATTGCCCGTTTTTCTGGATGTAAAATCGCCGAAACCCCACCAGTTTCCATGCTTTCAGGAGCAAGTTTTGACTCCAGAATAGGTTCATTGGGTTGAAGGCTGGATAAGAGAACTCTGCCCTTCAAAGAATCATACGCTGCAAAGGCGCCACTTGGCACACTGCCATCCGGATAATCCACAACTTTGACCATTTCCTCAGCAAAAACCGTTCCCCAAGGAAGAGCAGTCGAGGCCACAGCCACTGATTGAAAATTATACTCATGCATGGTCTGAGAAACGGTTTTTTCAATAGCTCCATCATTCATGGCATTATAGGCAAAAATGCTGGTGAACAGTCCGGTTCCCAAAGCTAAACCCAAAGTAAGCCGATGTCGTAACATGTTATCCCTCCAATGTAGATTTTTCTTATAGAGTACACCCCTCTCTTGACTTTCGAAATGCGCAATTTAGGTAGTACTCACCAAAGACCAAATTTATGTTTCCCTTCAAACTTTATTATAGGAATCTGGTCTTCCAAAGTATGAAACCTATAAACCCAGGTGTGTATATGAACGAATAACTACGCAGAGGGATAGGGAAAAGACTGTGTGTTGCTCGGAGGGGAATTTCGCTCGCGAACCATTTTGGAGGGGATGGCCCCCTAAGATTCCAGAAAAACATCTCAAAAAATCCCAGAGGGCCTTAACCCGCTTAAAGGTCGGCAGTACTTTTTAATTAACCACCAACACCAGTCATTGTACCAGCCACATTGTTAAAGGTGTCGTTTACCGCTGTTCCAACAGCGCCTGCACCAATAATAATAGCGACAGAAATTAGAGCCGCAATAAGCCCGTACTCAATCGCGGTGGCCCCTTCTTCATCTTTTAAAAACCTTACCATTGCTTGTACCATGGTATGTACCTCCATCCGTCCTAAAACAGTTAATAAATAACTTCTACACGATATATT
>JADFRB010000020.1 GCA_022561525.1 Nitrospinota bacterium | reverse complement strand
GAAAGCTGGCTTACATCGCTCCGCCCATGCCACCCATACCGCCCATGCCACCCATTCCATGGTCATGGCCGCCGCCCATGCCGCCATCTTTTTTATCTTCTGGAATATCAGTGACGGTCACTTCGGTGGTCAACATTAACCCTGAGACGCTCGCGGCATTTTGTAATGCGCAACGGGTGACTTTGGTTGGGTCAATCACACCGGATTCCACCATATCGACGTATTCACCAGTGGCGGCATTGTATCCTCGGTTCGTCTTATCGTGTTTCACTTTATCCACGACAATGGAACCTTCGACACCGGCATTTTCTACAATCAACCGAATTGGTTCTTCGAGGGCGCGACGGATAATATTCACACCGAATTGTTGATCGCCCTCTAATTTCATTTTGTCCAAAGCTGGAAGGGCTCGGAGAAAAGCCACGCCGCCTCCAGGGACAATCCCTTCTTCAACAGCGGCTTTTGTCGCATGAAGGGCGTCCTCGACGCGGGCTTTCTTTTCCTTCATTTCAGTTTCCGTTGCGGCACCTACGTTAATCACGGCCACACCACCTACAATTTTTGCCAACCGCTCTTGGAGCTTTTCGCCATCATACTCAGAAGTGGTTTCATCAATTTGAGTTTTAATTTGCTTCACGCGGCCTTCGATCTTCTTGGGATCTCCAAAACCTTCTACGATTGTGGTGTTGTCTTTGTCGATGGTGATGCGTTTGGCACGGCCAAGATCGGTGAGTTTCACATTCTCTAATTTCAGACCGACTTCTTCTGAAATAACTTGACCTCCGGTGAGAATGGCAATGTCTTCGAGCATGGCCTTGCGGCGATCACCGAAGCCTGGGGCTTTCACGGCGGAGATATTTAAGGTTCCCCGAAGCTTGTTGACCACGAGGGTTGCCAAGGCTTCGCCTTCTACATCTTCAGCGAGAATCACCAAGGGTTTGCCCATTTTGGCGACTTGCTCCAGAATGGGGAGTAAGTCTTTCATGGCACTGATTTTTTTCTCGTTGATCAAAATGAAGGCATCTTCCAGGACAGCTTCCATGCGCTCGGCATTTGTGACGAAGTATGGGGAATGTAACCCCGGTCGAATTGCATACCCTCAACTACGTCCAAGGAGGTGCTCATGGATTTGGCCTCTTCCACAGTGATCACGCCATCTTTTCCAACTTTGTCCATGGCTTCGGCAATGAGATCGCCAATGGTGGGGTCATTGTTGGCAGAAATAGAACCGATTTGGCCGATTTCTTTCTTGGAATGGCAGGGCTTGCTGATTTTCTTCAACTCTTCAATGACTACTTCAACGGCTTTATCAATCCCGCGCTTCAATTCCATTGGATTGGCACCGGCGCTGATGTTCCTTACCCCTTCGCGGTAAATGGCTTGGGCCAACACGGTAGCCGTGGTAGTTCCGTCACCAGCCACATCACTGGTTTTGCTGGCTACCTCTTTGACGAGTTGGGCACCCATGTTTTGGTAGGGGTCTGACAGTTCAATTTCTTTCGCCACGGTCACACCGTCTTTGGTGATCGTGGGGGCACCAAATTTCTTGTCTAAAATGGCGTTCCGGCCTAACGGGCCCAACGTCGCCTTTACGGCATTGGCCAATTGGTTCACACCCTGGAGAATCGCACTCCGGGCTTGATCTCCATATAGTAACTGTTTCGGCATAATCTTCCTCCATCAAACTTTAAAGTGTAACTTCAAATTCTAGATATTCAAGTAATTGAGAAATCACCATTGGAGACCTAATCGTCAACAAAAACGCCCAGAATGTCTTCTTCGCGAAGAATCAGGCAATCATCGTTCTCAATTTTTATTTTTGTCCCGGAATATTTATCGAACAACACTTGATCTCCAACCTTCAGGGATGTGACGTCTTTTCCTGCTCCCTCGACGGTTCCACGTTGGGGCTTTTCCCGGGCTGTGTCAGGAACGTAAATGCCACCGGCCGTGCGTTCTAATTCTTCAGTATAGGTCACAAAAACACGATCGCCTAATGGAAGAAAGCCTTTAGCAGCGGTCCCTTTGCTCTCTTCTTTGTTCTCTTTTTTTTCCTTTTCTTTTTCCTTGGTTTGCGTAGCCATATCGATTACTGCCTCCTTTGGTTGACCAATGACCTGATGGTAAAGGTCACAAATGTCGTGGTTATGTTGTGGTGATCAAAAAAATCCATTCAATTCAATAGCATGTCCTTAGACTAGATATATCCGGGATATCCAAAGTCAAGGTCTTTCAGGAGAAAAATTCTTCTTTTTCAATCCTTTCAAGTTTTGGGGCCTCCTCATTATTATTACGGCCTTCTGGGTTACAGGTCTGTCTTACAGGCGAATTTCATCGAAATCCTTCACCTCAGCCTTCATGAACTCTCGTAATTTTTTGATGATTTTCGCTTCCAGTTGCCGTGAACGCTCCTTGGTAATTGAATATTTTTTCCCTAATTCCTCAAGAGTCAGGGGGTTCTCGGACAGAAGTCGATTTCTCAGAATGTCCTCTTCGCGTTCATTGAGTGTTTTGGCAAACTCTCCGAGTTTTCTCCGAAACAAGAGTCGAAGTTGGTTCTCCGCCAAGGTGTCATCGATGGCTGGGGTTTGGGCCGGAAGGAGGTCGAGAAAGGTGCTGTCGCCTTCTTCGCTGTTTATGGGCTGGTCCAGGGATAATTCCCATCCCCCGAGCCGTTGGTCCATTTCCACCACATCTCGCTCGCGAACCTGAAGCCGATCGGCGAGGAGCTTGGCATCGGGGACGAAGCCCAAACGTTCCAGTTTGGCCTTTTCTTTTTTTAAATTGTAAAAGAGCTTACGTTGCTCCTGGGTTGTTCCAATTTTCACCAACCGGTGCGTATTCAAGAGATGCCTTAATATAAACGCTCGGACCCACCAAGCGGCATACGCATAGAAGCGTACATTCCTGGTCACATCAAACTTTTTAATGGCCTGCATGAGCCCCACATTGCCTTCTTGGATCAAATCCATCTGATCCGTCCCGGTGTGGGCATATTCCGAGGCGATGGACACGGATAGTCGTAAATTGGCCAGAATAAGTTTGACGGCTGCTTCCCGGTTGCCCTTGTGTTGATATTCGTGAAAAAGCTGAATCTCTTCTTCTTTGGACAAAAACGGATATCGTCGGATTTCAGCTAAATACCGGTTTAACGCCGTGCTGGGGACAAGCGAACTATCGCTGGTAGAGGAGGCCTTTTCACCAGGTTCTAGGTGCGGTGCATTCTTGGGAAATTCGGAGTCACTGTCGTCTGAAGAGAACTCGACATCAATCGCATCACCCTCGTCCGGGAGGGTCTTGTTGTGTGTGGGCGTGTTGGGATTTTTCATCTCAGCGTTTTTCATTAAGAGACTTTTGTGAAATGTACGAAATTCTTAGAAAATAATATACACCATTTGACAGAATGACAAAGACCTGCCGGGTATACCCTTCTTACCAGCGCATATTGAATTGCGATAGCAAAACCGGATCTTCTATAGTACTAACGCGTGTTGAAGGAGGGATCAGAGCAGAAGGAAATGCAACGAAAGCTGTGAATTCCACGTTTTGATGTGTTTTGGGGAGAACCTAGGTTCACCGTTCTTGGAAGCGTGAAGGTTTTTGGATCATGAGACTGCAAGGCTTAAAAGACGGACATTGGCCGTCATTGCTCGGGGCCTGGCTGCATTTTGAAGTCAGCTTTATGGTGTGGCTTTTGG
Organism: Nitrospinota bacterium; assembly: GCA_022561525.1. GTDB lineage: Bacteria > Nitrospirota > Nitrospiria > Nitrospirales > UBA8639 > Nitronereus. Next base: position 7,582 of record JADFRB010000020.1, on the reverse strand, counting down.
TTGGGGCGTTGGGGGTGGCGATTGCCCAAGATTTTGACCTCAGTGCCACACAAAAAGGATTTCTCGTGGGAGTCCCTTTATTAGGCGGGGCTCTTCTGAGAATGGTGGTTGGTCCGTTTGCCGATCAGTTTGGCGCCAAACGGGTCGGAATGGCTCTGTTAGGGCTTGAAGTGGTGGCCCTGGTTTTAGGTTGGCTGTTCGGGCAGAACTATTTTCACATGTTGGGCGTGGGGTTGCTGTTAGGATTTGCCGGGGCAAGTTTCGCCATTGCCTTGCCGCTCGCGAGTCAGGCCTATCCCCCGGAACGCCAAGGGCTGGCGATGGGGGTGGCAGCGATCGGGAATAGTGGGGTGTTGCTGGCCACCTTCTTTGGTCCTCGAATCGCTGAGTTGATTGGATGGCATGGGACATTTGGCGTCATGATTATTCCCGTCGTCATCACGGCCGTCCTGTTTTATTTCCTTGTTCCCGATCGCTCGGGGCAAGCCAACTCTCAAGTGGCGCCACGGGCTTCTTTGTCCGTCCGGTCCGTTCTTCAACAGCCCATGATGTACTGGCTGTGTTTTCTGTACGCAGTGACCTTTGGGGGATTTGTCGGTTTTTCTAGCTTTCTGCCGATTTTTTTCCACGACCAATATCAGTTGGATATGGTATCCGCTGGGACCATTACCGCTATGTGCGGGTTAGCCGGAAGTTTGGCGAGGCCTGTGGGAGGGTATGTTGCTGACAGGATGGGAGGAATCGGCCTTCTCCTGGCGGTTTTTCCATTGACGGCTATCCTGAGTGGTATTTTATGTGGGCTGTTTCCGCTTGTGTTTTCTCTGCCCTTAATTTTTACGACTCTGTTGTTTCTTGGCTTCGGAAATGGTGTGGTGTTTCAGGTTGTCTCATTACGATTCCAGGGGGTGATGGGAACGGCTTCGGGTTTTATAGGGGCAGCTGGAGCAATTGGCGGATTTCTGCTTCCATCATGGTTTGGGTTACTCAAAGATTTCACAGGGACCTATGCCGGTGGGTTTCTGATTTTCGGGCTATTTTCAGGTGTGGCCGCAATAAGTGTCCTGGTGATGCAACGATGGCTGCGGGTATCTGTTGAAACGCTCAGTAAAGAAAGTTCAGATTGACAGGGGCCAGTAAACCTGAGATAAGCTGAACATGAGAGGAGGAAGACAGTAGCGTGGAACCGTTTCATTCGATAGATGAAGCCCTTCAGGATATTCGGGATGGGAAATGCGTCATTCTGGTAGATGACGAAGACCGAGAAAATGAAGGGGATTTGGTGATGGCGGCGGAATGCGTGACGCCCGAAACCGTCAATTTCATGGCCAAAAATGCTAGAGGGCTGATCTGTCTTACCTTGACCTCTACTCGTGCCGATGAACTCCAGCTTCACCCGCAGACGGTTGAAAATACCGCACCGTTTGGCACGGCATTTACAATATCCATTGATGCCGCGCGAGATGTGACTACGGGCATCTCCGCATCCGATCGTGCCACGACTATTCGAATGGCTGTCGATAGTAGGTGCAAATCCTCTGATTTTACAAAGCCCGGGCATATCTTTCCGCTTCGCGCTCATGATGGCGGAGTGCTCAAACGGGCAGGGCAAACGGAAGGCTCGGTAGATTTGGCACGTCTGGCCGGTATGTACCCAGCGGGCGTGATCTGTGAAATCATGAATGACGACGGCACCATGGCCCGTGTTCCGGATTTGGTCACCTTCGCCAACGCGCATCAGCTCAAACTCATCACGATTAAAGATCTGATCCAATATCGGCTGTCACGTGAGACCTTGGTGAAGCAATCGGTCAGTGCTCAGCTGCCTACTATCTTTGGCAACTTTGAGGCGAGGGTGTTTGAAAATGAATTGGACAATGGAACCCATATTGCCTTGGTTAAAGGGCTTATTGATGAGTCTCCCACGCTCGTCCGTGTTCACTCAGGATGTCTGACGTCAGATGTGTTTGGATCCCTTCGATGTGATTGCCGTGAACAGCTTCATCGAGCCATGGAGATGATTGAAAAAGAAGGAAAGGGCGTGTTGCTCTATTTGAACCAAGAGGGCAGGGGAATCGGATTGCTCAACAAGATTCGAGCGTATCGCTTGCAAGACCAGGGCAGTGATACGGTTGAGGCCAATCTTCAACTCGGGTTTAAGCCCGATCTTCGTGATTATGGAATTGGGGCTCAAATTCTTGTTAGCTTGGGTTTAAAGCAGATCCGATTGATTACGAATAACCCACGCAAGATCGTCGGGATTGAGGGGTATGGTCTGAATGTGGTTGAGCGGATTCCGATTGAAATTGATCCGAAAGAATCCAATGTTCGATACCTTCAAACCAAGAAGGCGAAGCTAGGACATCTACTGAACAATGTGTAGATTTCTGGTGTGTTATTATTAAAGTGGATATTCATGTTGGTGTATAATTTTATATTGTAAGTACTTGTTTATATGGATTTATTAAATGCAAAAAATTAAAGAAGGAAGTCTTGATGGGAAAGAGTGCCGGATCGGTATAGTTGTGAGTAATTTTAATGAATTCGTCACGAGCCGACTTCTGAACAGTGCTCTTGAAACACTCCACAAGGAAGGCGTGGAGGAAGACAACATCGAAGTCGTGCGTGTTCCTGGTGCGTTTGAGATTCCGCTATTAGCCAAGCAGTTAGCCCGATCTCGTCAATATGATGCCGTGATATGCCTCGGGGCGGTCATTCGGGGTGAGACCCCGCATTTCGATTACATCAGTACAGAAATGAGTCGAGGGATTGCTCAGGCATCCTGGGACACGGGGATTCCCATTGTGTTTGGTGTGCTGACGGCAAATACGGCAGAGCAAGCCCTTGAACGTTCAGGGGGACCTGAAAAGAATCGTGGTGCTGACGCAGCTCGAACGGCCATTGAGATGGCCACGTTGATGAAAGTGTTGCAAGATGGTGAACGGAATCTTACGGGATTCCGTCAATCGTAACTTCCCCCATCGCCTCTATAATGACAGTCTTGGGTAACTACTCAGCTCACTTCAATTTTGGCTCAGGACTAGGCGTGAGGAGCGCAGAACCCATCCCTTTTGAGCCTGCCTGAGGTCCTCGAAGGATGAGGATTCGAGTACCACAGTAACTCCGTCATGAGCCAAAAGGGAAGTGAGCTGAGTAGTTACAGTCTTGGATTCATTGGTGAAACCTGTGAGTGGCAAATCCGACTTCGATACTCCGCCCGCGTTAACACGCCACAGTGCCAGAGAGCTGGTGTTGCAGATCCTGTTTCAACTCGATTTTCACGGGACGACTGAGGGGTGGCTAGACGAATTCTGGGCGCAACAGCGGCCATCAAAATCGGTTCGGGAATTTGCGAATCAGATCGTTTCTGGCGTCCAGGCCCAACAAGAGGAGTTGGACCGACTCATTGAGCACACTTCTGAAAATTGGTCTCTCGATCGGATGCCTATTGTGGATCGCAATATTCTCCGTCAGGCCATTTATGAATTGGTGTGGATCCCCGATATTCCAGCAAAAGTGACCGTTGATGAAGCACTTCAATTGGCCAAGAGTTTTGCGGATGATGATGCCAAACGTTTTGTGAACGGTATCTTGGATAAGATTTTACAACACGACCCACGTCTTGAAGCGAAGCGAGCCATGATTACGTGACCGATGTCCTCGTTTTTATATAAGTTTCCCCCACCCCATCATTGTAAACGGAACACTTCATGATTGAACGGTATACCTTACCCCGCATGGGTGCACTCTGGACTCAACGCCGAAAATATGATGCCTGGCTTCAAGTCGAGTTGGCAGCCTGTGAAGCCCTTGAGGAGGTAAAAAAAATTCCCAAGGGAACCGCAGCTCATGTCCGGCGGAAGGTCACGATTGATCCCGATCGCATTGATGAGATCGAGAAGGTGACCAAACATGATGTCATTGCCTTTTTGGAAGCCGTGGCTGAGCAGGCAGGTCCCAAGGCGCGTCATCTTCATGCTGGGTTGACTTCTTCTGACGTCCTGGATACAGGGCTAGCTCTCCAATTGGTCGAGTCCGTCGGGATTATTCTCGAAGACATTGATCTGTTGTTGGAAGTGTTAGAGAAGCGGGCTATCGATCACCAAGAGACCATCATGGTTGGGCGATCCCATGGCATTCATGGCGAACCGATTTCTCTAGGAGTGAAGTTTGCTCTCTGGTTTGAAGAGTTTAAGCGGCATCGAAAACGGGTTATCGCGGCGGGTGAGGATATCGCGGTCGGGAAATTATCCGGCGCCATGGGGACCTTCGCGCATTTACCCCCACGCATCGAATCTGTGGTCTGTAAAAAACTTGGATTAAAGCCGGCCCCGGTCTCAAATCAAATAATCCAACGAGATCGACATGCAGCCTATCTCACGGCTTTGGCTTTATTGGCCGCCAGCATTGAAAAAGTGGCCACCGAGATCCGACACCTTCAACGGACAGAGGTGTTAGAAGCCGAAGAATATTTTAGCGAAGGGCAAAAAGGGTCTTCGGCCATGCCACACAAGCGAAATCCCGTGGGATCGGAAAATCTCTGTGGTCTAGCCCGGGTGATCCGCAGTAACAGTCTAGCTGCCCTGGAAAATGTAGCCCTCTGGCATGAGCGGGATATTAGTCATTCCTCTGTTGAACGGATCATCATTCCCGACAGCAATATTCTGATTGATTACATGCTGGTCCGGCTCACCAAGCTACTGACCAACTTGGTGGTGTACCCGGATCGGATGCTCAAAAATTTAAACCTCACCGGCGGCTTGATCTATTCCCAACGTTTGTTACTGGCCTTGGTGGATCGTGGCGCTGAACGGAAAGCCGCCTATGAGGCTGTACAACGCAATGCGATGGATGCGTGGCAAGGACGTGGAGTTTTCCAAGACCTGGTTACCAAAGATCCGTTCATCAGTCGAAAACTTAGCCCATCAGACATTCAATCGTGTTTTGATCCGCACGCGTATCTGAAGAACTTACCTCAGGTATATCGTCGAGTGTTTGGAGCGTCCCGGATGAAAAAAAGAAAAGTGCCAGTCCAACACGCAAAAAAGGACCTGCATAAGTCATGAAAGCGAAAATTCATGTGACGCTGAAATCAGGAATTTTAGATCCTCAAGGACGCGCGATTCAACAGTCATTGGCCACGTTGGGGTTTTCAACGGTCAAGGATGTGCGAGTTGGTAAGTTTCTTGAAATTGAGCTAGGGGATACTGATCAAACCCAAGCAGAATCTCAACTCAAAGCCATGTGCGAAAAGCTTTTGGCCAATACGGTCATTGAAGACTACCGGTACGAAATCGAGACCTCCAACCCCTCCACAACACCATGAATTTTGGCGTTCTCGTATTTCCCGGATCCAACTGCGATCACGATTGTGCCCATGCCGTGTCAGAGGGCTTAGGGCAAGATGTTCGTTTAATCTGGCATCACGACACATCGTTAGAAGGGATGGATGCCGTTATTGTGCCAGGAGGATTTTCGTACGGTGATTACCTGCGCACTGGAGCCATCGCGCAATTTTCGCCGATCATGGAACCCCTTAAATTGTTTGCGGCAAAAGGTGGATTAGTCCTGGGAATCTGCAACGGGTTCCAAATTCTCCTTGAAGTTGGATTGCTTCCTGGGGTTATGATGCGGAATCGTGATCTGTCCTTTATCTGTGAAGACATCTATGTCAAAGTTGAAAACGCCACGACACCCTTTACCAATGCCTGTCAATCGGGACAAATTCTGAAACTTCCCATTGCCCATGCGGAGGGGAATTATTACACCGATCCTGTCACGCTGTCTTCACTTCAAGCTAATGCCCAAATCGTGTTTCGGTATTGCACTGTAAATGGACAAACCGCCCCAGAAGCCAATCCGAATGGCACACTCGACAACATCGCTGGCATTCGCAATGCCGCGGGCAATATCTTAGGCCTCATGCCCCACCCGGAACGTTGTGCCGAAACTGTTCTAGGCAATCAAGATGGCCTCTTGTTATTTCGATCAATGGTTGATGCTTTCACCGGTGTACATACCTCTTAAGGGAATGTTGAAAAAAGCCGCCAGCCTTCGCCAAGGCTACGGCAGACAAGCCAGCGGCGTTCCCTGCCTGCCGTAGCCTTGGCGCAGGCTGGTCGCCCTTTTGCCGTGCTCACGTACTATGAGTACGCTCCGCGCGTCAAAATGGCTGCGGCCTTGCTGGATAGACCCTTCGGAAAGACTCAGGGCATGCTTTTTTGAACATTCCCTCCCACTGACGATGCGTGGCTCATCTGGAGCTCTTATTGGCTGTTGGAGTGCAATATTCAACAGGCCCTGAATGCAACCCCATTCTGCACCAGATCGATAATCAAAAAACATGACTTAAGTCATGTTTTTTACTATTTACTTCCCCTATACTCCTCGCCTTCTAGCCTTTTTACCAACGTCTGTGACAATAGAAGGAGCAGAGTATGCATTTGTCCTATAGTAAAGTTCGTTCCATTCTCACCTTTGTCTCCCTACTGTGTGTATTGCCGTTTTCGGTTTCGGCAGAGCAACCGACGATTCAGGCAACGTTGACCATCGCACCTCAGGTTCCCCCACCCATCTCACGATCGACCCCGGCGCGTGTCGTGGTCAATTTCGAAGCGCATGAATTCATTGGAGAGTTAAGCTATGGAAAGCAGTATACCTATTGGGGCTTTAATCACTCGGTTCCAGGCCCCATGATTCGTGTTCGTCAACACGACACGGTGGAATTTCACCTGAAGAATCATAAAGACAACAAATTTCCTCATAATATTGACCTCCACGCGGTCAATGGGCCGGGAGGTGGGGCAGGAGTCAACATGGTTGTCCCAGGGCAGAAGTCGGTTTTTTCGTTCAAAGTTCTGAATCCTGGATTGTTTATCTACCACTGCGCATCCCCAATGCCCAACATTCCCGCTCACATTGCCAATGGCATGTACGGCTTGATTCTGGTGGAACCTGCTAATGGTCTCCCCAAGGTCGACCAAGAATACTACGTCTTGCAAAGCGAGTTCTTCACCAAGCCATCGAGCCAGGAAGACCTGCTGGAACTTTCAATGGAAAAAGGCCTAGCCGAACACCCCGATTACGTGGTGTTTAACGGAAAGGATGGAGCGCTAACCGGTGATGGAGCCTTGAAGGCTACGGCTGGGGAAACCGTTCGAATCTATTTTGGAAACATAGGGCCGAATAGCATTTCGTCGTTCCACATCATTGGTGAAATCTTCGATACCGTCTATGTCGAAGGGGCATTGGATGGGTTGGTGAATCGGAATGTCCAAACCACGGTGGTCCCGTCGGCTGGTACGACTATTGTCGAGTTTAAAGTTGATATTCCAGGCGATTATTTACTCGTCGACCACAGCATTTTCCGAGTCGCCAAAGGGGCGGTAGGCTTTTTATCCGTCACAGGCAAGGGAAACCCTGAGATTTTCCAAAGTATTCAGCGACCGTAACCGTTTAGGAATTGGAAAAGGGTAAAGAATATGTCGTTATTCTTTTCCCTTCACTCATCACACCCCCCTGTCAGGGGCTGTTGAAAAAGGCTGTCCAGCAAGGCCGCAGGGGATTTGGCGCCCGCAGCGTACAT
>JADFRB010000019.1 GCA_022561525.1 Nitrospinota bacterium | reverse complement strand
TGGCGTGAAGATGAGACTAAAACACTCAAGTTATTTTTGAACAAGTCCTAACGATGGAACTTCAGGCTCCACTAAAAAATGAGTAACTACTCAGGTTGCTTCAATTTTGGCTCAGGACAAGGCGCGAGGAGCGCAGAACCGGAGCGTAATGGGAATACGTGAGGATTCGAGCACCACAGCAACGCCGTCATGAGACAAAAGGGGAGTGACCTGAGTAGTTACAAAATTGAGCGAATCGTCGCGGGCGGATGGGGATTGACTCACATTGAGTCAAAAGTTACCTTCGTTCGCGGGGTGTTACCCGATGAACTGGTTATGGTGACGCCGGAGCCCTCGCGTCAGGGATACCAGTTCGCCACATTGGATCATATCCAAGAAGCCTCACCAGACCGAATTGCTGCTCCATGTCTTGTCTATGAACAATGTGGCGGATGCCAATTTCAGCACGTCCGCTACGAGGCGCAGCTTCGTTTTAAACAGCAGATGCTGGAAGAGGCCTTTGGACGGATTGGACAGGTTTCCCCTCAAGCATGGTTGCCACCCGTGCCGTCGCCCTTTCCGTATGAGTACCGACGGTGGGTTCGGTTTTCGGTGTTTCAAGAACACAATACCTTTCATCTAGGGTTTCTTCGGGAGCGTTCACACCAACCGGTTGAAGCTACCGGGTGTTTGCTCATTCCTGAATCCATTCGAGTAGTGGTCGAGGAGTTAAAAACCCGTTTGGGCGCCTTGTCCCGTTTGCCAGCGTTTCTGTCTAGTCTTGAGGTGCGTGCCTCCGCTGCCTTTGGCAGTCATCTGTTGATTATTAAATCTCCCAGGCTCAACCAAGGGCAAGCTGAATCCATTTTACAGACCTTTCACGAAATCCCGAATGTGGCAGGATGCGTTGTGACGGCTGATGCGCCTCCAGCACGAAGGAAGCATGCTCCCATTCGTCTGGTCAATGGGGACGACCATCTGTTTGAACAATTTCGTGATGTCCCCTTTCGAATAAGTGATCGGTCGTTCATGCAAGCCAATTGGTCAGTCTATGCCATGATGTATCAAACCTTAGAAGAATGGCTTGGAGAATGCGCGCAGACACGAATTCTGGAATTATTTGCTGGCGTAGGTTGTCTGGGATTGTCATTGGCCAGGAGGGGAGCGTTGGTTACCGTGGTAGAAGAAAATCCTTACGCGATCGCGGATGCTCGGAAATCGGCATCCCAGAATCACATAGGCCGGTGTCGGTTTCGGCCATCCACCGCGGAAGAATTTTTACGACAGGTGCCACCTGAAGACTATGATGTGGTTCTGGTGGATCCGCCAAGGGCAGGGCTCAGCAAGGCTTGTGTTGAGTTGTTGATTCAAACCAAATCGAGTCGGATTTTTTATGTGTCATGCGATGCGGCATCATTAGCACGAGATGCAAAACGTTTGGGTGCTGCAGGCTATCAGATGAGTCGTGTGCAACTTTTTGATATGTTTCCCCAAACCGCGCACATCGAAACGCTCGTGGAGTTTATTCTCCAATAGTTGTGCCAGGAATTGGGATAATTGAGATGTATGTATGACTGACTATCGTCAAGCCGGGGTTGATATCGAAAGGGGAGAAGAAGTGGTCCGGCGTATTCGTTCACTCGCCAGATCCACGTTTCGGCCTGAGGTTCTTGGGGATATTGGTACCTTCGGAGGGTTATTTCGACTCGGGGCTGAACGGTATGTTGATCCGGTGCTGGTATCAGGAACCGATGGCGTCGGGACAAAACTCAAACTGGCGTTTCTCATGGATCGACATGACACGGTTGGCATTGATCTCGTGGCGATGTGCGTGAATGATATCATCGTCAGCGGAGCCGAGCCGCTATTTTTCCTGGATTATTTAGCCGTCGGGGAGTTGGTGGTATCAAAAGCTGAAGCCATAGTGCAGGGGATTGCCGAAGGGTGTCGGCAAGCGGGCTGTTCATTAATTGGAGGAGAGACGGCAGAGCTTCCTTCCTTTTATCAAAAAGGGGAATACGACCTTGCGGGGTTTTCCGTGGGTGTGGTCGAACGGGAGGCGATTCTCACAGGGAAAAAGATTCAACCAGGTGACGCGGTAATCGGTTTGGCCTCATCAGGGCTTCATAGCAACGGGTTTTCTTTGGCGCGACGTGTGTTGCTGGAACAGGCAGAGTTATCCTTGGACAGTTCGTTGGATGGGCTGGATAAAACGTTAGGAGAGACCCTACTCACGCCAACCAGGATTTACGTCACAACGATATTGCAATTGATTAAAGATTTTTCAATTCATGGTCTTGCCCATATCACGGGTGGCGGCATAACCAGGAATGTGCCCCGAGTCTTACCTCAAGGGTGCCGGGCGGACATTCGCAAAAACACGTGGCCCATCCCGCCGATTTTTTCTCACATTCAAAAATTTGGGCACGTTGAAGAAGATGAGATGTATCGTGTGTTTAATATGGGTATTGGTTTTGTGTTAGTTGTGTCAGCGGATCAAGAACAGGCGGTGATTGATCGCGCCAATGCACTCGGTGAACAAGCGATGGGAATAGGGCAAATCGTAGAAGATCCACAACGCTCGCCTTCTGTCACGTATTCCTCTAAAGGGAAAGCATGATCCCCCTTCGGTTAGGTGTCCTTGCCTCCGGTCGTGGTTCAAATCTTCAAGCCCTCATTGACGCCATCGAAGCCAAGACACTTGATGCGACCATCGCTGTGGTGGTGAGTAATAAACCCGAATCGATGGCCTTAGAGCGAGCCCAACGACATGGCATAAAAGGAATCTTTCTCGATCCGAAATCGGTAGCAGGGGAGGCGCAACCCCGAAAAGCGTACGACCAGAAAATTCTGGAAGTGCTAAAAGCTCATGATGTCCAACTGGTTCTCCTCGCGGGGTACATGAAAATTGTCACGTCAGTTCTGATCGATGCGTATCAATGGCACATGATGAATATTCATCCGTCGCTTCTCCCGTCCTTTCCTGGCCTGAACGTTCAAACACAGGCATTGGACGCAGGCGTGAAAATTTCAGGGTGCACCGTGCATTTTGTCACGGAAGGGATCGATGAAGGGCCGATTATTTTACAAACCGGCGTACCCGTTAATGAGGATGACACGGTAGACATTCTTTCTGCGCGCATTCTTGAGCAGGAGCATGTGTTGTACCCCCATGCAGTCCAATTATTTGCTGAAAGACGGTTGTGTGTTGAGGATAAGAAGGTGAGAATTCTTGAGTTGACTTCATAAATTGCAGGGGTATGGACCTTTTGATAAAGTGATTTCCTTCGATTACCGAAAACAATTCTGATTCAAAATTGTGGGGGGCTAGCTCAGTTGGGAGAGCACAACGTTCGCAACGTTGGGGTCAGGGGTTCAAGTCCCCTGCCCTCCACCACTTCACTGTCCGACAACGTCCAGAAACATCCACCAACTTCTCCCAACTCATTAAAATTGCAGGAATTTTTTTGATTTCGCGTCTGAGCGCATCCGCTCAGATCCCTTGATAGCCACGTATAAGTGGGGGCAACTTTGGGGGTAACTGTCAATCCTCAAAAAGAGTTACCCCCCAAATGCCCCTTACCGACACGGCCATCCGGAACGCCAAGCCAGCCCTGGTATTGTCAACTTAAGCCAAAATTGGCTCCGTCTACGCATGGAGCTGGCAACCTTATCCCTGCCAAATCAACAGATTATGTCCAAGCGAATTGTCTGTACAGCATCGAATTTTCGTTAAGTTGACAATACCCCTCACCAGCCTCGCACCGCGTGATCCAGAGCCGCCCCTTCTTCTGCGCGGGATTGGTCGGCGAGACCTCACGCACGACCTCTTGCCACGTGGTGTCCTCCTCCCGCGCCTCAAACCTCTCCAGATACTGATCCCGCTCCCCCTGCCGACTCGCCACGAGGTAATGGTACCCGTGGGCTTTGATCTGCTTCAGATTCTCCACACTGGCCATGCCCCGATCCACCACCACGGTGGCCCCCGGGTTCGTGCCCACCCGTTGCTCCAGCGCCGTCAACATCTCCTCCACCGTGGTCCCATCCGTCCGATTCCCGTCAAACACCTCATGGGCCTTGGGAAACCCTTCGCGGCCCAGCACCAGGCCGACTACCACTTGCTGACAGTCCGGCCGCTTGTCGCGGGCATAGCCCCGTTTGGCTTGCGGATTCGCCAGGCACTGGCCTTCAAAATAGGTGGAGGTGCGATCATACAGATAGATCTGATCCTCCAAGTTGAAGAGGGTCTGTTCTTGGGCCGCCAGCTTCGTCTCAATCATCTCGCGCTGCGGATGCAGCCGATCCAGCGTGCGATACAACGCATCGTCCGCCAGCTCAGTGACATCGGTCTGTAAGATATCCCCGAGCGCCGTCCGGCGAATCCAGTCGGGCATCGCATGCTCACTCAGCGGGTGGATAAGGCGATTCAGCACCATGAGCTCAGTCAGAAGTTGCGTGCGGGGACTGAGCCCGGCCTGGTCAAGAATGGCGCCCAGGGTGAGCTTCTGCCACAACTGATGCCCGACATGGACCGGTCCCGCTTCCCGGGCGACTTCCACCTCGACCTGGTCGGCCTGCCCCGCCACCACCTCCGACGCCAGAGCCTGTGGGGGTGCTTGTTGCTGGGTGGCCGCAGCGGGGTGCGCCGCCGTGATGGTCGCCGCCAGGGGAACCACCTGCGGATCGGGGAGGAAGGTCTGTTGCCCCGCCAGCGCAGATTTGAGTTTGCGCGCCAGCGACAGCCATTGGGCTTTGGGGGCGGGTTCTAAGGAGCCCAACGAGCAGATGACCTTGTGGCGCGGCCCTTTGGGGGTCGCGACCGATTCAACGAGCAGATGGGTGACATAGGTCTTGCCGTTGACGCGCTTGGTCGTCCGCTTGATGAACATGGGTCCCTATATGCCATAATTAACCACTTATTGCAATACTAATTTAATGTATATTCGTGACTATTTCTCGACAGCGAGCACCCAACCCTAGAAAAATCAAGGACTTCCATCCGTCACATCACTGAAAAATTGGGTTTCAGGCGTTACAGGTGCGGAAGTTGGGTTAATGATAGCGGGAAAATGATTCGCAGGGTATAGACATTAGAGAGAGAGAAAAAAAAATGGGCTCAGACTTGATTAGAACAGACTAATTTTCGATTCACGGATGATTTTCTTGTGGCACGGTTTCGGACGGTGGTTTCTCTTTCTTTTTCTCCAACGCAAAGATGATCAAGAGGGAAACGACGCCGACGCTGATGGCGCTATCGGCCACGTTGAAGGCGGGCCAGTGATAGCCGCTGATGTGAAAATCGAGAAAGTCGACAACTTCGCCGTATCGTAGCCGATCGATGAGATTGCCGATCGCCCCGCCAAAAATGCTGGAGACTGTTAACTGGCCCCATACGTCGTCGGCGTGGAGTCGGTAAAAAATCGTTCCCAGCAAGCCCAGGGCGAAAATCGATGTGCCCACGAAGAAGATGAGGCGAAAGGCGCTGTTTGTGGTCGCGAAGATACCGAACGCTGCACCTGGATTGCGAATATATGTCAGGTTGAAAAAATCCGGAATAACGGGAATGGACTCGTGCAAATTCATGGTATGCATGACGAACATTTTCGTGATTTGATCCAACGCGATCAGGACCAAACTCACGCCCACCAGCAACAAATACCGACGCCTCCCATCATTCACGAGACAGCCTCAACGCAACGGTCACACAATGTCGGATGTTCAGAGTGAACCCCAACGGTTGGGCGATAATTCCAGCACCGCTCGCATTTCTCGCCATCGGCTTTGGTGACGTTTACACTGACGCCTAAGGAAGAATCCACAGCCAAGGAACCATCGGCCGAAATCGTTTCGACTTCCTCCACCGTCACTTGTGACACAATAAACAATGTGGGCAGATCCTGTTCATACCGCTGCAAGAAGCGAGCGCGATCGGGGGAAGCATGTAGGACCACTTGAGCTTCTAAGGATGAGCCAATCACTTTTTCCCGACGCTGTTGTTCCAGCGCACTCAGCACCAAGGTGCGAATGGCCAACAATTCTTTCCATTGGGCTTCTAACGCTTCTTGGTCTTTGATGGGCACTACGTCGGGGAATGTTTCTAAATGGACGCTGGGCTTAGCTTCTTGTTCCGTGTTCTTCCCCGGAAGTACATCCCAGACATCTTCGGCGGTGAAACTCAAGATCGGGGCTATGAGTTGAGCTAAACTTGTCACGATTGTGTACAGCACCATTTGCGAACCGCGACGCAGCGGAGAATTTTTCGGAAAGGTGTACATCCGGTCTTTCAAAATATCGAAATACGTCGCACTCATATCCACTGAACAAAAATAATCCAGTTCATGGACGATTTGACGAAAATCAAATTCGTCATACCCCTGCCGCACGTTGTGAATGAGCTTGTTCAATCGCATCAGCGCCCAACGATCTAATTCCGGCAATTGATCAATCTCAATTTGGTGCGATGGATTGGACGGATCGTAATCATAAATGTTGCTCAATAAATACCGGCAGGTGTTTCGAATCTTTCGATACCCCTCAATTAATTGCTTCAAGATTTGCGGGGAGATTCGCAGGTCTTCTTGGTAATCTTGGGCGGCTACCCAGAGGCGAAGGATTTCTGCGCCGTTTTGCTTGATCACGTCCTGTGGGGCCACCACATTGCCCGCGGACTTGGACATTTTTTTACCTTGCCCATCCAACACAAAACCATGCGTGAGCACCGCGCGATATGGCGCAGACCCATCCGTCGTCACCGAAGACAACAAGGCGCTATGAAACCACCCGCGATGTTGATCTGAGCCTTCGAGGTATAAATCGGCAGGCCACCACCCTTCACCTTGCGGTTTGACCACCGCAGCATGACTGACACCGGACTCAAACCAGACGTCTAAAATATCTTGTTCTTTTTTGAATTCTTTTCCCCCGCATTCTGAGCAAGCCGTGCCCGTTGGAAGAAGCTCCGCAGCCGACCGCTCGAACCAGACATCCGCGCCGTGCTCACTCACCAAGTCTGCAATATGCGCAATGATCTTTGGGTCAGCTAACGTTGCCGAGCATTGTCCGCAGGTAAAGCCCGGGATGGGGGTTCCCCAAATTCGTTGACGAGACAAACACCAATCAGGGCGATTGGCGATCATGCCATAGATGCGTTCGCGGCCCCGCGCTGGAATCCATTGCACATTGTCGATTTCCTTCAGCGCGCGTTCCCGTAATTGTCCCTTTTCCATGGACACGAACCATTGTTGAGTGGCGCGAAAAATCACGGGTTTTTTGCAACGCCAACAATGTGGATAGGAATGATTGAGTGTTCCATGACCCAACAACACATCAAGGCTTTGTAGCTTTTCCACAATCTCTGGGTTGGCCTTCAGCACATGTTGGCCGGCAAAGGCTTCGAACTCGTTCGTAAAACAACCACGATCATCCACCGGCACGACGACTTGAAGTGGGTCCGTGAGGGTCTGGCTTGAGATATTGGCGTTATATTTCAAGGCGAGAAGATAGTCATCCATGCCATGGCCCGGAGCGATATGCACACAACCCGTGCCTTGCTCCAATGTCACAAAGTCTCCAAGAAGAATCGGGGACAGGCCTTCGGTTAATGGACGGCCACACACCAACCCTTCAAAGCCATTCCGTCCTTTTTTCACACCAAGAATGTTGGGGTCAGATAACTCGCAGGCTTTGGCCACATCCTCGACCAACTTTTCAGCAATCACCAGAACCTCATCACCGACTCGTACAAAGGCATAATCAATGTCGGGATGCAGTGCGAGTGCTTGGTTGGCTGGCAAGGTCCATGGCGTCGTGGTCCAAATGACCATCGATACCTTCTCAACGTCCACAAGATCGGCAATGCCAAATCGTTTTTGCGGATTGACCTGAAAGGGAAATTTGACGTAGATCGATGGCGAGATGTGGTCTTCATATTCCACCTCCGCCTCAGCCAACGCGGTTTGGTCTTGCGTGCACCACAACACCGGTTTGAGGCCTTTGTATACCCCCCCCTTCTCCACGAACTTTCCGAATTCGCGAACAATTGTCGCTTCATACTCTCGGCTCATCGTGAGATAGGGGTGCGCCCAATTTCCAAACACGCCCAGCCGCTGAAATTCTTCACGCTGGATAGTATAAAACTTTTCCGCGTACTCGCGGCACAACTGTCGAATCTGCATGGCCGTCAGATCTTTTTTCTTGGCGCCAAGCTGCTTGGTTACCTGATGCTCAATGGGCAACCCATGACAATCCCACCCGGGAATATACGGGACGTGAAAGCCTTCCATGGTTCGTGATTTCACAATGATGTCTTTGAGAATTTTATTCAGCGCATGGCCGATGTGAATGTGGCCATTGGCGTAGGGAGGTCCATCGTGGAGAATATACAATGGCTTCCCGGCACGGGAATCCTGGATGCGTTGATAGAGCTGTTGCTCAGCCCAACGCGCTAAAAACTCCGGCTCGCGTTGCGGCAAATTTCCCTTCATCGGGAAATCAGTTTTGGGCAAATTGAGAGTAGATTTATAGTCCATGGTTCACACAATCAGGATACTAAAAAGGTGGGAGATTAATAACGACGAGAGATGTCCATGGTGATTAGGGTTCGCGCAAACATAATTACCCATGTTTTGGTGTTGAGACACCTGCCTGGCAAGGCGCGAGGACTGCGCATACTCCTTCGTATGGAAAGGACGAGCAACGCCGCCAGACGGGCTGGATCGGCGCCTAAACATGGGTAGTTATGTTTGCGCGAGCCCTTAACTGACTGCCATCATTCGATCAAGCGCCATTCGAGCCATGGCCTTGTCGTCATCAGGAACAGAAATCTGATTCACGACCGTACCTTGGGCTATGTTCTCCATACACCAACACAAGTGCGACGCATCGATCCGATACATGGTGGCGCATCGGCAAACAACTGATGACAAGAAAAACACCTGCTTGTCCACCTCTTCGTGTTTGAGCCGATTCACCAAATTCAATTCCGTGCCGACGGCCCACATCGTTCCGGGTTTCGCCTGTTTCACCGTTCGAATAATAAACTCGGTGGAGCCAACAAGATCAGCTTGATTCACCACATTTTCATGGCATTCCGGATGCACGATCACCTGAAGACCGGGATAGGTTTTCCTGAAATAGGCGACATGCTCGGGTTGAAACATTTGATGGACGCTGCAATGGCCTTTCCATAATATGAGTCGGGCCTTGCGAATCGCCTCCTTTGTATTGCCGCCATCCGGCAAAAACGGATCCCAGACTATCATCTGCTCTCGGGGCATTCCCATTTTGTTAGCCACATTGCGGCCCAGATGCTCATCGGGAAAGAAGAGAATTTTTTCTCTTCGCGCCCAACCCCACTCCATCACTGCCTTGGCGTTGGACGATGTACAGGTGATGCCGCCATGCTCTCCACAAAACGCCTTGAGCACAGCCGCAGAATTGACGTACACCGCTGGCATGACCTCATCTTCGACTGAGAGCACGCGACCCAATTCTTCCCAGCATTGATCCACCTGTTCAATCGCCGCCATATCCGCCATAGAGCAACCAGCGTTCAAATCGGGGAGGATGACGGTTTGTTTCGTTCGGCTCAAAATATCCGCAGTTTCCGCCATGAAGTGGACACCGCAAAAAACTACGTAGGGATGCTCGGACCGCTCCGCAGCTATTTTAGACAACAACAACGAATGAGCCCGAAGGTCGGCGTGGATGATAACTTCATCACGCTGATAATTGTGCCCCAGCATGAGAACCTGATCCCCTAGGGCTTTCTTGGCCGAAACGATCCGCTCAAACAATTCCTCGTCGCTCAGACCTACATAATCTGATATAGGCAACTCGATCGCCTGGATTGAATTCACACATTCACCTTTAGTAAAATTGAACGATTGGGCATGGTCCCAACGACTTTCTACCCCATTGATCTGGGGTAATCGGGAGCTAAACCTTATAATTGTAGCAAATTTCTTAATTTTTCAACAGCCAATAAGGTGCACGATTCATTTTTGTACCCACAAGTCTGAAATACCCACTTTTTACACTGCTGAGACTGGAATGTATGGTTCGTGACTGATGAACCTCCTTTCCGCCAACAAGCGGATTGACACGGATCGGGGCGAAGCGTACCATTCCCTCTTAATAAACAGCTAGGGGAGCCCCGCGGCTGAGAGTCTTCGAGAAAGACAACCCTTACCACCTGATCTGGATCATACCAGCGTAGGGAAGCGGAGATGAATAGAGACTTCTTCTAGCATGCCGTTCCCTCCCGGGGCGGCTTTTTTTATGGGCCACTTTGATCTCAACTTCATTAATCGGCAAGTGCGCACAACTTGCTTGAGTTCATAGAAAGGATTTCACGATGAACCACCCCGAACTCCCGACGGTCAATTCCACGAATGGCCATGGTTCGAATGGTCATACAAATTCCTCCCTGACCACAACCCCGCTGCCCGCATCGAAAAAAGTGTATATAAAAGGAAGCCAACCCGGAGTCGCCGTTCCCATGCGGGAGATTGCGTTGTCCCCACCGCCTCATGGAAACGGGACGAATGGGTCAGCGAATATATCAAACGGATCTATTGTTGTGTACGACCCTTCGGGTCCCTATACCGACCCTTCCACGGAGATTGATCTTCGACAAGGACTTCGCCCGTTGCGACGCGATTGGATTCTTGGCCGGCAGGATGTCGAAGAACTGGCCGACGTGTCTTCGGACTATGGCCGCCAACGCGCGAACGATCCCAGCCTGAACGATCTCCGATTCACCCATATTCGTAAACCCCTGAAAGCCAAGCCAGGGCACAATGTCTCGCAAATGCATTATGCCCGACAGGGAATCATCACCCCAGAAATGGAGTTTATTGCGATTCGCGAAACCCAGTTGCGCAAAGAAACTCAAGAACAGGTGAAGGGGGTGGTACAAGGCGTGGAGCAACATCCAGGGCACTCCTGGGGCGCCAATCTTCCTCAAACCATTACTCCTGAATTCGTGAGAGACGAAGTGGCTCGTGGACGTGCGATTATCCCGAGCAACATCAATCACCCCGAAATCGAACCCATGATTATTGGCCGGAACTTCCTTGTGAAGATCAATGCTAACATCGGCAATTCCTCGGTAGCCTCGTCCATCGATGAAGAAGTCGAAAAAATGATTTGGTCGATTCGATGGGGTTCAGACACGGTGATGGATCTTTCCACGGGGAAAAATATCCATGAGACTCGTGAATGGATTATTCGCAACGCCCCCGTTCCCATCGGCACGGTTCCCATTTATCAGGCGTTGGAAAAAGTCAACGGGAAGGCCGAAGACCTGACCTGGGAGCTCTT
>JADFRB010000018.1 GCA_022561525.1 Nitrospinota bacterium | reverse complement strand
TGAGCCGTAGCATCAGTCTGAGCATCAAATGGATGGCTATTCTCAGCCTTAGTGCCAGATGGGGAAGCCTGTTTCTCACTGCCTGTTCCGTAGACTGGTACCACCACGAACATGGCCAAGGCTAATGCCAACCCGATCCACACTGTCACGATACGCGATGGGAACATCAATTAGGCCCCTTCCCTGCCCGCGAAGACACGTAAGGCCGCCAGCTCATCCTGCTCACGTTGTTCGTGCTTCTGGATTCGTTGTTGGCGTTCGGTCTGTTGTTTCGTCATCATTATCTCCATGATTCGTCTCTGGTGATGCGCATCCTTTAACTTATCCTGCAATGCCTCTATTTTCTTCTCTCGTTCTCCGAGCACGTGGGCTTGACGTTCTATCCGTTGACTGGTTTCTTCCAACCATCGATATCGCTCCTCGATAAACGCTCCTGCAATGCCATGAGGCAAGTTTCGTTCCAACTCTGCAGAAATGGTTTGCAGATCCTTCTGGAGTATCTCGTGTTTCGTGATTTCCTGGCTTTTTCCCCATTCTGCAAGGGCTAACTCTTCCTTGATCATGTCTTCCACTTGCGTCCGAAACCGTACAATGTTGCCCAAATTCATAATTTACCTA
Organism: Nitrospinota bacterium; assembly: GCA_022561525.1. Taxonomy (GTDB): domain Bacteria; phylum Nitrospirota; class Nitrospiria; order Nitrospirales; family UBA8639; genus Nitronereus. The sequence continues at coordinate 10,766 of JADFRB010000018.1, read as the reverse complement.
TGAAAATTTTTCCCATGTGGAAAAAATCACTCACTGAAAGGGCCTCGTTTTTTGGTTGCCAAGTTTCGCATGGTAGATTTCGTTAGACGTAATGCGTGATGAGTTATGGGATGAGAATGATTTTCCCGCGTTCCGCTTCACGCATGACGCTTCACGTTTTGTGTCCCCCCAGTTCCTGCGCTTGCGCGACTAGTTGATCCAAGCCTTGCAAACTCGCTGCCAAGTCAGCGCGGTCGGCGATCCCTTGGCGAAGAAATTGTGTGATCGGGTCCATCATGGCGACCGCCAAGTCTAGTCGAGGATTCGATCCGCTACGATACGCCCCCAAATTAATCAGATCTTCTGCATTGCGATAGAGAGACATCAGTTCCACCAACGCACGTGCTGAGTCCATTTGTGAAGGCTCAACGATATCGGGCATCACACGACTCACGCTTTGGAGCACATCGATCGCGGGAAAATGGGCACGAGAAGCCAAGTCCCGACTTAACACAATATGGCCATCCAGGATGGTCCGTACGAAGTCAGCGACGGGGTCAGCTAAATCATCCCCTTCCACCAGCACCGTGTATAGCCCTGTTACCGACCCGCGTGTCGTAGGCCCCACTCGTTCCAACAATCGTGGCAGCACGGTAAAAACCGAGGGTGGATATCCTTTTGACGTGGGAGGTTCTCCCACAGCTAAGCCAACTTCCCGTTGGGCATGGGCGACGCGCGTCAACGAATCCATGAGCAAGAGCACGTGCTGGCCCTGGTCTCGGAAATACTCGGCAATCGCGGTCGCGATAAACGCTCCACGCAGTCGTACGAGTGGGGGTTGATCGGACGTCGCGGCAATGACCACAGTTCGTTTCAACCCTTCCTCCCCTAACTCCTTTTCAATAAATTCCTTCACCTCACGACCACGCTCTCCAATCAGCGCCAGCACCGTCACGTCCGCGGCTGTCTGTCGGCACATCATGCCGAGCAACACACTTTTTCCTACCCCGCTCCCTGCGAAGATGCCGATTTTCTGGCCCTGTCCGCAGGTCAGCAGCCCATTAATGGCACGAATGCCTAGATCCAACGGTTTTGTAATGCGGGCCCGATGCAATGGATTGAAGGATGGTGAAAACAAGGGATAGGAGGCAGTTGAAGGCACAAGTCCTTTGCCATCCAGCGGATGACCTAACCCATCCAGGACCCGGCCCAATAATTCAGACCCCACCTTCACACTGGGGCTCCCGGGGTGATACACCAGACGACTGCCGGGCCCAATGCCGCGGACCTCTCCCAGTGGCATCACGAGCACCCGATTGTCACGGAACCCCACCACTTCCGCTTCAACATGGTCACCGCCGGGAGAAAAAATTTGGCACCGTTGCCCTACGGAGGTTACTGGCCCTGTCCCTTCAATAGTCAGCCCGACGGCTCGACAGACACGACCATGAATTTTGATGGGACGAATTTCGTCAAGACGTTGCAGGAGGGTCGATCTCGGCATCAGACGTAATCATTTCCTGCCAGATGGCTTCGAGTTGTTTTTCGATCGTGGCATTTATGAAATATTGGCTGGACTCGATGATGCATCCGCCTAGCTGGATCGTCTCATCCGGTTCAATACTGAGCTGCAAAGGTGTGCCATCGGCGCCAACAAACGACTGGCGAAAGGTTTGGAGATACTCCACCTCACCGGGGTGAACGAGAACACGAATCAAGGCCTTCTCGGCGATGTTGGAAATAATCTCCCGAACTTGCGTGACAACAATATCTGGGTCCAGAGATGCTTCGCGATGAATGACTTTTCGGGCCATGGCCAACGCCAGTTCGACAATATCGGATTCCGATTGCTTGGCTGATTGTATACGGAGTTGTTCAACTTGAGCCACCATGCCTAAGGCTCGTTGTATTTCAGCGTCAGCCGGGCCTTGCACTTCAGCCCGTCCTTGGATTCGCCCGGCCGCATGGGCGTCCTGTTGCAACTGCGAGCAATCGTGTGGGGGCTCCTTTTCCTGTTCAGCACGCTCTTGGGCCAGCCGCTCCTCTTCTAAATCCAGCGCTTCCCAGCTTTCAATCGCCAACACCCCCTCAGGCTCTTTAATAATCCTAGACCATCTGTTCGCCATCTTTGCCTCCAAGCACCACTCGTCCTTCAGCCGCGAGTTTTTGGGCCACTTTCAAAATCGTGCGTTGGCTGGCTTCCACATCACTGATCTTCGCCGGACCTTTCGCCTCCATATCATCCTTTAAGGCCTCTGCCGCACGACTGGACATATTCTTGAAAAATTTATCGCGCAACACTTCATCCGCTGCTCTCAAGGCAATCATGAGATCTTCTTTACTCACCTCACGCAGCAATTCCTGCATGCCACGATCATCCACATATTCCAGGTCCTCAAAGACAAACATCTTCGCCCGTATTTCTTCGGTCAGTTTTTCATTGCGGGCTTCCATCGACGAGAGAATGCTATCCTTCACCTCCTTTCCAACAGAATTCAGAACTTCCGCCACCATGCCAGCGCCGCCCACCGGCACCGCATTCCGGCCCACACCAACCCGCAATTCTTCTTCAATGACCGTATTCAATTCTTCCAACACGCTCGGTAAGACATCCTCGGTAGACGCCAGCCGATAGACGATTTCTTCACGTTTTTTCGCAGGTAACAACCCGAGCACTTGCCCCGCCTGATCGGCATCCAAGTTGGCCAGGATTAAGGCACCGGTTTGTGGATGCTCGTGCGTCAGCATATTGGAAATTGACGCGGCATCAAGAACCTTGAGCGCTTCGAAACCCGCATTGTCAGACGTGCTCAAGGAGGCCAAGATTCGGCGGGCTTTATCCCGACCCAACGCTTTATTCAACACCTTGGACAGAAAGGTTTTGCCTTCAACGGAAAGCCCTGAGGTCGAAGCCAGCTTGGTAAATTCCAACATGACCAGGGAGTGATCATCAGCGCCCACACTCGCCATGCCGCCCATCTCCTGACCCAACTGGCGAATATCCTTGGGGTCAAGCATTTTCATGACTTCGACTGCGGGCAATTCCCCCATGGCTAATAATAGGATCGCGGATTTTTCAGAACCCGATAAAGTGTGGCCCATTATTTCACCTCAACCGCCGTCTCGACCTGGTTCTCTTCCTTGATCCATTCCCGAATGACATAGGCCGCGGCTTGTGGATTTTGAACGGCCAGGGTCAGGGCCTTTTGCTCGGGAGTGATCACTTTCACTTTCTCTTTCTCTTCTTCCTGAGCCTCTATCTCGGCAACCGTCGCCGGCAACCCTGAGGGCAAGGGCGTGGCCCTTGAGGACACTTGCGGTTCAATCAGGTTTTTGACCAGCGGCTTCACCACGAGCAGCAACACGGACAGGCCCAGCAACAAGAAGACGATCGGCTTGAGGTATCCGCCCCACACGTGAAGGAAATCTTCCACCCCCTGAATCGTCGATTGTTCGTCAGCATCGGGCGTGGCAGTTTCAAAGGGATAATTGACGACCTCAATTTGATCCCCTCGGTCTTCTGAAAACCCGACGGCTTTTTTGATACTATTCTCCAATTTCGCCATTTCCTCTTCACCGCGTGGCACATACTGGAAGGTTGTTTCTCCGGATTCCTCGTTCACGACTGTCTCATAGGATCCATCCACTAAGACGGCCACGGATAGGCGTTGGATCGTCCCGCTCGGCTCAATCACTTTGCTGATTTTTCGATTGATCTCATAATTGATGGTTTCGGATTTTCGCTTGGCCTCTTTGTTGGTATTGTACCCTTCGGGGGGCTCTTCGTTTGGCACATTCGACCGGGTACCAGGAACCCCGGCAGGCCCATCGCTGCCGGTCACCTTTTCCTGACTCCGTTGCTCGCTTCTCACGACCTGCGTTTCAGGATCAAACTGCTCCTCGGTCACCTCCACCTGTCGAAAATCCAGCGCCGCGGTAATGCGAACGACGGACTTGTCCGGACCCAAGACCTTATCCAACATCGTCTGCACTCGACGTTCAAAACCCGTTTCAATCGCTCGTTGCATCTCCAACTGAGACCCGCTCAATTCCACGAGTCCCTCCTGTTCGGGTCGGCTCAATACGTGACCACGGCTATCCACAACCGTCACCTGAGAGGGGTCCAGTCCCTCCACACTACTGGCGATTAAATGGACCACCCCTTCGACCTGGGCCTGAGTCAACGTTCCTCCGCGCTTCGAAGTCACCACGACTGCAGCCCGAGCGGGTTCTCGATCATTCGTAAATAATCGACGTTCGGGAATCACGATATGAACCCGAGCCCGTTGCACACTGGGCATCTGCCCAATGGTCCGCGCCAATTCCCCTTGTAGCGCACGACGGAAGTTGACCTTTTGGGCAAACTCCCCCACTCCCAGGCTCGTTCGATCGAAGATTTCAAACCCCACGCCACTGGCTTCCGGCAGCCCTTCACCAGCCATTTGCATGCGCAATTTATGAACCTGATTAGTAGGCACCAGAATGGTATTCCCGTTGCCCACCATGGAAAAAGGAATCTGTTGGGCTTCCAGACGACCCGCAATGGCTTGGATATCAGCATCCTCGAGGTTCGTGAATAACACGGTCATATCCGGCTCACTCCCCATGAGCATCAGTACGGGAATCGCGGCAAGACCTAACGCCAACAGGGACAGCAATCCCATACGCTGAATAGAAGTGAGTCGCTGAAAATTTTGCTTGACGTTATCCAGAATAGATGTGATGCCTTCTTCGTTCTCAGCCATCGTTTGAATTTACCTTTTTCGTGATGCGTAATGCGTGATGCGTACCGAAAAGTCTTTATTCTTCATTGTTCAAGCACATCATGCGTAATGAGTGATGGATAAACAATGAGGGCAACAAGTTTGTTACTCTTCATGCTTTACGCCTAGAGCTGTAATCGTAATACTTCTCGATACGCATCAAGCAGTTTGTTTCGCACTTGCATCATCAACTGAAAGGACAATCCGGCCTTTTCACCAGCGATGATGGCTTGATGAATATTCATATTTTCCCCACGCGCCACGGCATCTTCCAAGCGGCCCGCTTCATGCTGCATCTGATTCACATTGTCGATGGCGCCTTTCAATATCTCCACAAACCCTTGTGACTCCACCTGACGGCCTGGCGTGACCACTCCCCGCTCATTAATCCCGGCCAGAGATTCATACCCTCGAATCGTGAGATCATCCATTGGAACTCCTTATCCTGGTTTCATCATGGGTTGTGTAAAAGTCGTGACCCGTATCCCGTGATGCGTAATGCGAAAAAATATGGAAGTCGTTTTTTCCCTACACTTCACGGATCACGCTTCACGCACAACGCGTGTTATCGAGCCAAGTCCAAAATCCTCAGGGTCATGCGTTTCCCCGCATCCAGCACCGCGAGGTTCGCTTCATAGGATCGTGAGGTGGACAACAGATTGGTCATCTCCTCTATAGCATTCACATTGGGCATGGCCACGAACCCCTTGTCATCGGCATCCGGATGTTTGGGGTCGTACACTTGCCGTGGAGGCCGTTGATCCTCAATGATCCGCGAGATCCGCACACCACTCGGCTCAGCGACCCCTCCAAATGCTACCGAAAAAACCTGGTTGAAGGGTGAGCCCTGCTGAGTAGATTGAAACACCACGTCTCGACGGATATACGGACCACCATCCGGGGAACGCGTAGATCCCGCATTCGCCAGATTTCCCGCAATAATGTTCAGTCGTTGACGCTGCGCAGTAAGCGCGGATCCGACTATCGAAAATAATCGATCAATATCCATGATGCCTCCTTGTTTCGTTTCTCGTATCTCGTCGTTCGTATTTCGTCGTGTGCATTTCAGTCTTTGACGAGATACGAGCAACGAGATACAAACGAGGTTTTTTAATTATCGCCCTTCATCAATCGCGTTCCGCCATCCATCGAACCGGCCGGCCAAAAATTGGGCTACCGCCATGTACAGGATATTGTTTTCTGCCATGAGCGTCAGTTGTTCCTCGAGGTTGACGGTATTTTGATCGACGCCCCCTCCATTGAGGGTCGTCGTCACTGAAAGAAATGGACGATCACCCTCATGGATCACCGGCAAATGACGAGCATGGGTCTTCGTGGGTAGAAGAGGGCCATTCCCTTGAACCGCGGACTGCAAAGCCTTGTGAAACGGTAAATGCAGAGCGCGATACCCTGGGGTTTCTTCATTAGCAATATTCGCAGCGACGGTTTCGTGAATCGCCCCTCGCACATCGAGCGCGTGCTCATAGAGTTTTGTGCCCCCATCCCAAGGCGTAACGACCATATCATCCACCTCCCTACCAGAAAGATAGCAACCTCAGTGCCAGACTCTCTTTCTTAGCTTGTTCTGAGTTTTTCATCGTCGCCCCGACCATACCAGGAACAAACGACCAGTCCATTTTTGCCGACAAGCAATCCTTACCTATAACGGTTCACGTCCTTCTTGCGTTCAAATCCGACACCCGCCGGGTGTTCAAAAAGGTCCGTCCAGCAAGGCCGCAGGGGATTTGGTGCGCGGAGCGTACAGCAGTACGTGAGCACGGCAAAGGCCCGAGAACGCCGCTGGCGGCCCCTTCGGCAATACTCAGGGCATGCTTTTTCAACACCTGGCTAGACATGGATCCCTAATTGACGATACTCCCGCAACTTATTTCGCATGGTCCGAATACTAATGCCCAACTCTTTTGCCGAATGCGTACGGTTTCCCTCGTGACGTTCCAATGTTCGCAAAATCAAATCCCGCTCCATCTCCCAGATAGAACCCGTTGGTTCCACAGACAGCGTGACCTGCGAAGCGTCTGCATCAAAAGCAAAATGCTCAATTCGTAAGGGTCCCCGGTCTGCTAACAACACCGCTCGTTCAATGGCGTTCTCCAACTCGCGGACGTTGCCGCGCCAAGGACGGGATTTCAAACAGGCAAGGGCTTCCGGGGTAATCCCACTGCCAGGTCGCTGATTTCTTTTGAACGATTGCTCCGCCAGATATTCAGCAAGCAAAATAATGTCCTCCGGGCGTTCACGGAGCGGAGGAAGGGTCACAGGCAGGACACTCAATCGATAGTACAAGTCTTCGCGAAAGTTCCCGGCTTGGACCTCTTGATGTAAATGTCGATTAGTGGTGACCAACACACGGATATCAATGGAAATTGGCTGGCGCGAGCCAAGCCGATCCACTTCGCGTTCCTGGAGAACCCGAAGTAGTTTTGCTTGCAAGCCCATACTCATGTCTCCGATTTCATCCAAGAGCAGCGTCCCCTGATGCGCCAATTCGAATTTTCCGCACCGACGGGCCAGTGCCCCGGTAAAGGCGCCTTTTTCAAAGCCGAACAACTCACTTTCCAACAATCCCTCAGGTAAGGCCGCGCAATTCACGGCCACAAATGGCCGGTTGGCTCTGGGGCTGATGCTATGAACATATCGAGCCAAGACTTCTTTGCCTGTTCCACTTTCTCCCTGAATCAACACGGTGGCATTACTGGGTGCCACAGCCTCGAGCATTTTCAAGATTTGGCGGACTCGCTCATTACAAGTGAGAAACCTGACGGTTGGATCCTTCTTCTCATGAGGTGGCGCCGCTTTGCCAGATTCACATGTTTCATGACGTATTCGAGAAATCATGCTTTCCAATTTCTGAAATGGAAACGGTTTCTGAAGGTAATCCGCTGCACCAAGTTTCAACGCCTCCACCGCCGTCTCAACCGTACTGTAGGCCGTCATCAGGACCACCGGGACCGGATTCCCTCCTGCCCGAATCTCACGCAACATTTCGATTCCGCCTTTTCCCGGCATGTTGACATCGGCAATCACCAACCACGCTGGCTGTTTTTCCAAACACTCCAAGGCCTCGTAGCCATCATGGGCGAGCACCACGGGATAGCCCTGTCCCCCGAGAGACTTGGATAGGGCCAACCGCATGTTCGAATCATCTTCGACCACGAGAATGGCCGATTCATCATACTCACTCAATTCCTTCATGACCTCTCCCTTCCTTGGGGTTCACGCAAGAATAACTTTCCCTGTTTGGGTGCTGAGACACCTGTCTGGCAAGGCGCGAGGACTGCGCATACTCCTCGTATGGAAAGGACGAGCTACGCCGCCAGACGGGATGGATCGACGCCCAAACAGGGGAAGTTATTGTTGCGCGAGCCCTAAGGTGACCACGACTTTTTTTATTGCACCATGCACACCAATTTCTTGCACGTTTGTTTTGCGCCCAACTGCCGTTTCTAGGTTAACCAAGGAGATTGGATGTCTCGATTCAAACTTTTATATCCCAAACCGCCCTTCCAACCATTTGGGCAGTTAGAATCCAGTCACCCTCGCTTTCAGCTACTCATTGAACAAAATGTTGACGGGATGGTCATCGTGGGATCAGATGGAACGATTCGATTTGTGAATCCTGCTGCGGAAGCCATCTTTGGGAAAGCCTGGGTTGATCTGATGGGAACACAGTTTTGTTTTCCGCTTTTGGTGGGAGATACGACAGAAATCGACATCGTCACTCCAAAAGGAGACACCTTTCAAGCGGAAATGCGAATAGTGGAAATTGAATGGGAGGGAGGGTCCGCCTACCTGGCCTCGTTGCGGGATATCACCTTTCGAAAAATCGCTGAGGAAGAGCGCAAGCGGACCGAGGTTCAAATGCAACAAGTGCAAAAACTCGAAAGTCTTGGCGTGTTAGCCGGAGGCATTGCCCATGACTTTAATAACCTTCTGATGACGATCGTGGCGCATTCCGGACTGGCAGCCAAGAAAATGGCGCTTGAGTCTCCAGGCCGAGAACACCTCCTCAAGATCGAGCAAGCTGCACTTCGCGGAGGCGAGTTGGCGAATCAAATGCTGACGTATGCAGGACGAGGCAAACCGCTGATCCAGGCCATTCATGTTTCGAAGCTCGTAGAGGAAATGGGACATTTGCTCGCTGTGTCTATTTCCAAAAGAATTTCGCTTGTCTATGACTTATCCTCACAACTTCCCATGGTCAATGTTGATCCCGCACAAATGCGTCAGGTGGTGATAAACCTGATTATCAATGCCTCAGAAGCCATTGGCGATCGGATGGGCACCATCTCATTGAGAACCGGAGAAATGTTCATCACGGAAGACTATCTGAGTGGCTGCCATGTTCGGGGCGAATTTGAGGATCATCCCTGTGTATTTTTTGAAGTTGTTGATACGGGCATAGGGATTGATTCAGAGGATTTTGAAAAAATTTTCGATCCATTTTTTACCACGAAATTTACGGGACGGGGTCTCGGTCTTGCCGCACTGCTGGGCATTGTTCGGTCGCATGGTGGAGCGATTAAAGTCACCAGTGAATTAGGAAAGGGAACAGCCTTTCGGATTATCTTGCCCCGTAGGATTGGAATAGAGAGTAGCTCCCATCAGCAATCGGACATCCAAGAAACCCCCTCGGGGAAAGGGACGATACTGGTGGTCGATGATGAAAATGACGTTCGACTTGCCGCTCAGTTAATTTTGGAAGACAAAGGATACCAAGTCATCTGTGCCCAGAACGGCCTATCAGGGCTTGATCTCTTTCGTCAGCACCATCACGACATTCGAGCGGTATTATTGGATTTGACGATGCCACACATGAATGGCGAAGAATTATTTTCTGAAATACAACAGATCCGAACGGATGTGCCTGTGGTTCTTTCTAGCGGCTACTCGGAAGAAGAAGCCGTTCGGCAATTTGCCGGAAGCCCCTTCAAGGCGTTTATTCAAAAACCCTACCAAATTGAAGCACTCGTCGAAATAATCAATCATGTGCTCGATGATTCTACCTCCTGGCATGCCTACGGAACAATGAAGTATAATCCTAGAAACGGCAGTTGAGTGTAAAACCGTCGTTTCTCGGATAATGATTTTTTTCCGAAGGCTTTCTATTCGATTATCATACCAAAATGTTCCACAGTAGACTCTCTCCGGGAGTCGGTGGATTCGCATGCTCACGATTCACTACTTGGAGGTCTAGTATGACATGGGAGAAGCGATGGAGCCTTGCTCTTGGGCTAACTGTCGGAATGTTGACTGGTGGGATGACCATCTCTCATGCCCAAATGGAGCTTCACCTGACCTTGCCGTTGGGATTAGAAAGAGAAAGCCTCGTTCTTCCCGAGGACAACCTCTTGACGAGAGACAAAGTTGAACTCGGCAAACTGCTTTTCTTTGACAAACGGTTGTCCGCCAATAATACGATCGCTTGTGCCAGTTGCCATATGCCAGCCTTGGCTTTTACAGATGGCCAGCCGGTGTCTACTGGTATTCACCGACAGCAAGGTGGTCGAAGTGCGCCAGCGGCGATAAATCGAGCATTCAGTTCTGCCCAGTTTTGGGACGGGCGCGCTGCAACCTTAGAAGATCAATCGATTGGGCCATTCGTCAGCCCGGTCGAGCATGGATTTGCCAATCACGACGAACTGGTGGCGAAGGTGAAGGGTATCGCCGGATATCACCCTCTCTTTGAACAAGCCTTTGGCCCAGGAGGCATTACCGTAGAGCTGATCGGCAAAGCCATCGCGAGCTTTCAACGCACGCTCCTCTCCGGAAATAGTGCCTATGATCAATTTGGGGTTGGAGGTAACGAAATGGCCTTATCGGCCAAGGCTCAAAATGGATTTCGCGTCTTTGTTGGGAAAGGACAATGCCTCCGTTGCCACTTTGGGTTCAACTTTACGGATGAACGGTTCCATAACCTTGGCGTGGATTGGGACATGGACCATATTGATGTCGGGCGTTTTGCCGTCACGAAAAACCCTAAAGATCTTGGCGCGTTTAAAACCC
>JADFRB010000380.1 GCA_022561525.1 Nitrospinota bacterium | reverse complement strand
CCTGGGCTTTGAGGCCACTCCTGGTGATGATGTTTTGATGATTGGAAATAAAACTGGTGGACTTCGCCCGCATCGGGCATCTTTGATAGATCGCCATAGGGGGCCCCTACAACTAAGTGTGCGCCAACTCCATGCATCGAAAGACCAAAAAGATCCGCCGCACCCGTGGTCTTTGAGGGATTGGGAATGGTGAACTGAAGCTGGTTGGTGTGCTTATTGAAGACAAACACGGTACCTGCATCAACACCCGCAGTATCATCCCCGGGAGCAGCAACCAAATAGAAGTTTTCAAGAAGCCCAACCGCTTCCCCAAAATGACCACCTTTTTGAGGGTGAGGCGTTTCGATTTTTTTTCGAAATTTTCCCTGATGCGTAAACAGATACGCGGCGCCAGCTTCAGCATAGGTAATCGTGCGCCCTAGAGCTCCCACTAACAACGTGTCAGCATCGCTGGCGAGAGACCATCCAAAATATTCATTGGTTTGCCGTTCAGGCGATTCAAGCGTTCGCACCAGCGTGCCGGTTTCAATATCAAACACAAACACCTTTCCATGATCGATAGGCTCGACGCCTCCCAAAGGGGCACTAATTGCAAGAGTCGAACCCCCAAAAGCCAGGGTATGGCCAAATCTATCAGCCTTCCCATGTGGAGCTTCCGGGGCCAAGAACCTTTGAACCAATCGTCCAGTGACTATCTCAAACACATACACTTCGCCGACATCAAACGTTGTCGGTGAACTCGCGCCAGGATCTCCAATGGCCACCCATGGGCCTTGAGTACCGATGGCGTGCCCAAATACGGCCGCGATCGAGTTGGGACTGATGAACTCTCGAACAAGCTTTCCACTCTCTCGATCAAATACAGCAACCATTCCTGACGAACGCCCCGACTTCCCCCTTCCCCGAGGGGCACCGACAATGACAAAACGATCAGTCAATCCGACGGACAAACCAAACATATCATCTCCGACAGGAGAAGGAGGCAAAAAGGAATGGAGGACCTTTCCGGTCCCTCGCTGAAACAAAAAGACTTTGCCCATTTGCCCTCGGGACCCAGCCGCATGAGGTGAACCCACTACGACCGAGTCTCCTTCGCTGGCCACGGCAAATCCAAACCCATCCAATAATGTGGGCTTCAAAGATTGAAGGCTGTGCCCCTGTTCATACAATGACTGTCCAAAAGCCTGGCCAATAAAAACCACCAGGAGAAGGAGCAGAAGCATGGATTGTAAAAAAACCAGAGATGGGGAACATACACGTTTTCTCATTTGGTACATTCTCGCTCGTGCTCAGAGTTTGCGATGTGAACACGAGAAGTTCAAAATAGGATACGACAACATGCTATCATGCCCGGAGGACAGAAACCCAACGAGCACCTCTAACCCAAATCCTATTTGCCGCAACGCATTCTTCATTACGAATTATTGTCACTCATGCCAACCTGGCCTCTTCCCAAACGCGACCCGTGGTCTACTCCCTTTGCCGAAACATTGCTCTCTCAACTTGACCTCACACCTGGATTAACGATTCTTGATGTAGCGAGTGGTCATGGCCTTCCGGCATTTTACCTGGCGGAACACACTGGGCCTACAGGGAAAGTGCTCGGGATTGATATTCACCCCACTCAACTCGCCAGAGCCCGATCGATTCAAGGCCAGCAACTCCCCTGGCTACAATTCGAGGAACACGATGTTCGACACCTTCCATCCACCCTGCCATCGTTTGACCGTATCACAGGCAACCTGTCCTTTATGTTTTTTCGCCCCAATCGTTTTGAGGCTCTTCAAGACTTGATTCGCCATCTGCAGCCAGGTGGACAAATTGTGCTGACCTTTCCATCCATGGGCACGTTTGACTCACTCTGGCAACGGGTCGATCAGGAGATGAAAACTCGCCGGCTAGATAAAGAACGCACCAAGTTGTGGAACTATATTCACGAACGACCATCCGCCCAAGACGCACGACACTGGCTCGAACAATTACAGATGGAACGTATTGTCGTTGAAGATCAGCCTCTCGAAGTCGAAACCGGATCCGGGCAAGAATTTCTGTGGCACCCGCTACTGCGCGGAGGATTTCTCGATGATGTGTTTGAATGTTTTGAAGATCAGGAACTTGCAAACGAATTCATGACGACCATTTCCCACGATGTGTCCAGCTTTGTGCCCCTCATGGCCCAACGATGTGTGATGGCAGGTTGGAAACCCCTTCAGCCCTAAAAGGGCACCTTATTCTTTCTCAGAATGATTAGAAGGCAAATCAATCACATGGCGAATCGGCTCCTCCGAAGACGATTCACGTGTACACAGTTCGAATGGCGGGATATCCACCTGCAAACGTTTCAATAA
>JADFRB010000379.1 GCA_022561525.1 Nitrospinota bacterium | reverse complement strand
ACGCTCCGCGCACCAAAAGCCCTGCGGCCTTGCTGGACGGCCTTTTTCAACCTTCCCCGTTTTCGTTGAATAGCCCAACTATTCGCCTCAAACGATCGAAACATCTGACTCAATCCAGCCGATCCTTTTCTTTGAATATCGCTAATCTCGGACAGGCTCCTATTCGGAAGAACGTTTGGGATAGTGGCGTATGATAAGGTCGGCAATGCCTTCAATATCGTCCCGATCAAAACACGGAACCGGGGCTGTGATGGGTTTCATCGAGACGATAGCCAGTAACCCATCGAGCGACGTATTGAGTTCACTCAGTTCTTCTCGAACCACTGCGATCTTGGGATACCCTTCACTCTTCCACCCTTCGGCGATGATCAGGTCAATTTGGTTATCCAAAAATCTATCACGGACTTCTTCAATTTTCATTTCTTCGGACACATCGGCAAACATGGCCATACTGCCCTTTGACAACACGATGACCGTGCTCGCTCCTGCCTGTTTGTGCCGCCAACTATCCTTCCCCTCGGTGTCTAATTCAAAGCCATGACCAGCATGTTTGACGGTCGCCACGCGATACCCCGCGCGGGTCAATGCGGGAATCACTCGTTCGATGAGGGTTGTTTTTCCACTATTCGAACGGCCAGCAAAGCAAAGAATGGGTGGTGCCATAATACGACGCTCTTCTCATCTATAAAAAATGAATGAATTGAATGATCGGGTCTGTCTACCTTCACGAAACCATTACACGCGTATTATTTTATCCGACTCAACACTTGAACCTTGACGGTATCACCAGGATTCACCTTTTCGATTTCCTCCGCTATATCGATGAGCCCGTTGGCCTTGACCATTGAGGTTAAGATTCCAGATCCTTGAGGGCCCGTGGTCTTCACCGTAAGTTGTCCATCTTCATGAGCCAGAATCCCGCGCAGGAAATGCCGGCGATCCGGTTGTTTGGAAAACTTTTCTTTAAACACGGCTTCAACCGTTGGTCGCTCAAGGTGCCGATGCCCACCCATTTTCATCAGGACTAACCGAACAAGCTGCTCAAAAGTCACCATTGAGGACACCGGATTCCCGGGGAGTCCAAACGCCAATGTGCCTTGGATCTTCCCAAAAGCCAACGGCTGACCCGGGCGAATCGCCAATTTCCAAAAGTGCATATCCGCGCCAAGTTCGGCAAAGACGACCTTGGTAAAATCAGAATCCCCCATCGATACGCCACCGGATAAGACGATAATGTCGCACCCTAGCCCTTGTAAGATTTTCTCTTTGAGCGATTCCGGTGTGTCTCTGGCAATTCCCAATAAGATGGGGATGCCGCCAGCTTCTTGTACACCCGCTGCAATGCCGTAACTATTGGAGTTGACGATTTTATGTTCGTCGAATTTTTCGTCGAGATCTGCCAGCTCATCCCCTGTTGATAGAATCGCAACTCGAGGACGTTGATGGACCAACACAAACGATTTTGCCAGGATCGCCAACATGCCAATCTCACCAGGCCGTAATTGCGTGCCCTTGGGAATGATGCACTCCCCTTCCATGACGTCTTCGCCCTTTGGACGAATATTTGCCCCTTGCGGTTCGGGCTGAAAAATCCGCACACTGGTTTCGGACGGTTCCGTAAACTCCACGCGCACCACGGTATCCGCCCCATCGGGAACAGGTGCCCCGGTCATGATCCGAATGGCCTCGCCTGGCCCCACGATCTTGGTCGCGACTTGTCCTGCCTGAATATCTTCGATGATTTTCAATTCCGCCGGCCTGGTAATTTCATGGTCCTTTTTAATGTCTTCCCAGCGAACGGCAAACCCATCCATGGCTGAATTGTTCCAAGGCGGATTGTCGCGCGGGGCAATAATATCTTCCCCCAATACACGGCCCAAGGCATCCAGCAATCCCACCTTTTCACACCCGAGGGTGGTGGTTGCATCCAAGGCAATTTTCTGAGCGTCACGAAGCAATGTTAAACCAGACATCATAAGGATCATTTCTCTTGCTAATATTATTTGCTGACTTTTTTGAACGGGCTTTTTGTGGCAATCTGCACGAGTGAACCCTTCTTCTTACAGAAGTCATCCACCCGATTCGCAACTTCATGAAAGGCATCCGCCGTAGGCAAATCCGAGCAAAACATGGCGTACGGTTCGCCATAATCACATTGCTTGACAACGTCGGGATCAAGAGGGATCCTTCCTAAGAATGGCACGCCCATATCATGCGCCGAGGCTTCGCCTCCACCCTTCCGAAACACCTCAATCTGCTGATGGCAATGCGGGCATTCCAGACCACTCATGTTTTCGACAATGCCAATAATGGGCAGCTCGCTATCCTTCGCAAACGTCACCGATTTTCGGGCGTCCAGGAG
>JADFRB010000378.1:1132-2380 GCA_022561525.1 Nitrospinota bacterium | reverse complement strand
TCGTCAGTGGGAGGGAATGTTCAAAAAAGCATGCCCTGAGTCTTTCCGAAGGGTCTATCCAGCAAGGCCGCAGCCATTTTGACGAGCGGAGCGTACTCACAGTACGTGAGCACGGCAAAAGGGCCAGAACGCCGCTGGCGGCTTTTTTCAACATTCCCCTTCACACCCGCAGGAACGACTGTGGAGATGGGATAGTAGCATGAGCAGAGACGATGGCGATTACGCTGATGTCAATGGAGAGGTTTGAAAAATAGGAAAGCGACCACACAAGGCTTTCACGTCTTTGGCAATTCGTCGGTGCAGGCGACGGTCAGTACTATGCTGAATCACTTCGTCGATCCAAGCCACGAGTTGAGACATTTCCGCCAGACCCATGCCTCGTGTGGTCACAATGGGCGTTCCAATGCGAACACCGCTCGTCACGGCCGGAGGTCGCTCATCATGGGGCACGGCATTTTTATTCAGGATAATTCCTGAGGCATCCAAGGCCGATTCAGCATCTTTCCCTGTCACACCTTTTGAGTTCAGATTCATGAGGAATAAATGCGTATCCGTCCCGCCAGACACCACATGATAGTCACGCTCGATAAAGCCCTGTGCCAAGGCCTTCGCATTCGCTAATACTTGTTGCTGATAGGCCTTAAATTCTGGCGCGAGGGCTTCTTGAAACGCCACGGCTTTGGCCGCGATCACATGCATCAGCGGTCCACCCTGGAGACCGGGGAAGATGATCTTGTCCACAGCGTTAGCATGCTCGGCTTTGCACATCACCATCCCTGCCCGCGGACCGCGCAACGTCTTATGCGTGGTCGTCGTGACAAAGTCCGCATAGGGCACCGGACTAGGGTGAAGGCCGGTGACAACCAGCCCGGAGATGTGCGCGATATCGACGAGAACATACGCGCCAACCGAGTCAGCGATATGTTTGAACCGTTCAAAATCTATGATTCGAGAATAGGCACTCGCGCCCACCACGAGCATACGAGGCCGACATTCTTCAGCCAATTTTTGCACGGCATCGTAGTCAATCAGTTCGGTTTCAGGATTGAGGCCATACGCATACGATTGAAAAATCTTTCCAGAAAAACTGACCTTCGATCCGTGCGTCAGATGGCCACCTTCAGAAAGGGCCATCCCCAAAATCGTATCGCCTGGCTTGAGGACGGAAAGATAGGCCGCCATATTGGCGGTTGAGCCGGAATGCGGCTGCACATTCACATGCTCACACCCAAACAGTTGTTTGGCCCG
>JADFRB010000378.1:0-1122 GCA_022561525.1 Nitrospinota bacterium | reverse complement strand
CATGTTCGCTTGCGCGCCCGAGTGTGGCTGAACGTTCGCATGATCGGATCCGAACAACTGTTTCGCGCGGTCGATCGCGATGCGTTCGGTTTCATCGACGAACTCGCATCCCCCGTAGTAGCGGCGTCCCGGATACCCCTCGGCATACTTATTGGTCATCAGCGACCCTTGCGCAGCCTGCACTGCCTGGCTGGCATAATTCTCCGAAGCAATCAGTACCAGTTTATCCCGCTGACGCCTCTCCTCCGCCCGAATCGCCGCATAGACTTCCGAGTCGGTTTCCTGGATCGCTTTTAACGTGCCGACGGCGTTGCCCATATTTATTCTTGAGGCTCCATGGTTTCAGAAGACTCATTGTCGGTTTCTTCTGGTTCAGAAGTTTCGCTCGTTTCGGTTTCCCCGGAGGATTTACCCTCGGCAGCTGGTACATCCCCACCCCTTTTCACCAAGGTGACGGTAATCTGTGCCGTGATATCTCGAAACAATTTGATATCCACGGTGGAGGCCCCCAATTCTTTCAATGGCTGGGGAAGTTGAATTTTGCGCCGGTCCACCTCAAAGCCTTCAGCCATTAACCCTTCCTCAATATCCTTAGAGGTTATCGATCCAAACAGCTTATCATCTTTACCTGTCTGAACCAGAAACGTCAGCGACACCCCTGACAATTTCTCCGCTTCGCCTTTCAACCCTTGCTCCACTTCCTTGGCCTTATGCCCAGTCACGCGTTTAGCATGCTCTAACGCCTTCACATTCCGCATGTTGGCTTCCAAGGCCTTCTTGTAAGGCAACAAATAGTTCCGGGCATACCCATTGGCGACATCCAAGATATCGCCCACATAGCCCAAATTATCCACATTTTCTTGAAGGATTACCTTCATTTCCCATACTCCTCCCTTTGTTCTTAGACGAAAGAATAAATCATAAGGACCACCTGTGGAAATGTCAATTTTTGCAATTGTTTAGTGAAAATATGACCGCTTTGGAGCAGCCGGAAAGACAAGGTAGAGTTTTCCCTTTGCCATTTTCCACACCCTCCGACCCCTTCCTTGTCATTTCAACCCCTCTTTGTCATTTCGACCCCTCTTTGTCATTTCGACCCCTCTTTGTCATTTCGACCCCTCT
>JADFRB010000377.1 GCA_022561525.1 Nitrospinota bacterium | reverse complement strand
CCAAAGTTTTGGAAATCGCCTGCATTCCGATCGCAATTCCTCTTGGCCAGGAAGCCGGATTTGAAGGGGTCATCGATTTACTCAATCAAAAAGTGGTCATTCCTGTTCCCAATAGCCATAAAATTCAGGAAACAGATATTCCAGCG
The DNA here is from genome assembly GCA_022561525.1 of Nitrospinota bacterium. Taxonomy (GTDB): domain Bacteria; phylum Nitrospirota; class Nitrospiria; order Nitrospirales; family UBA8639; genus Nitronereus. The sequence continues at coordinate 2,259 of JADFRB010000377.1, read as the reverse complement.
GAGTTACAGGGGAAGGTTGACGACGCGAGGAAAAAGTTAATTGAGAGTGCGGCGGAAGGCAGTGACGAGTTACTGGAAAAGTACCTTGGAGAAGGGGAGTTATCGAAGGAGGAAATTCTTCAGGGATTGGCATTAGCGACCCGCAACCGTTCCTGTGTTCCGATCCTGTGTGGCACCGCCACAAAAAATATTGGGACCACGGTTTTACTGGAAGCCATCACCCAATTACTACCGCCTCCACAGGAGCGCGCCAAGGCTTCTCCACTGACAGGACGTCACCCGCAAACTGGAGAAGACGTGGCGGTTACGATGACCGATGCCGATCCGTTTTCAGCCTATGTGTTTAAAACCACTATTGACCCCTTCATGGGGCGGCTGACGTATATCAAGGTTCAATCCGGCTCCCTCGATGCCGACTCCCATTTTTACAACTCCGTTCGCAATGTGAAGGAAAAAGGTGGACATCTCTATCGCATGCTGGGCAAAAAGTCGACACAAGTCGGGAAGGTGTCAGCAGGCGATATTGTTGCGATTGGCAAACTCAAAGATACACTGACCGGCGATACGATTTGTACGGACAAACACCCCGTGATCCTACCTGGTGTGAGACACAACCGTCCCGTTATGTCTTTTGCCTTGGAACCCAAAGCGAAAGGCGACATTGATAAAGTCAGCCTCGGCCTTCATAAACTCGTTGAAGAAGATCCCTCGCTGGAATTCCTTCGAAACGAAGAAACCAAGGAAATGTTATTGAGTGGAGTGGGCCAGACGCACATTGAAATCACGTTGGAAAAACTGCACCGCAAATACGGCGTTGATGTTGATTTACACACACCCAAAGTGGCCTATCGGGAAACGATCCAAAAAATGGCGCAGGCCCAAGGTAAATACAAAAAACAAACCGGGGGCCATGGCCAATATGGGGATTGTTGGTTGCAACTTGATCCGTTGCCGAAGGGTGGGGGGTTTGAATTCGTCAATAAAATCGTCGGCGGGGCTATTCCGCGGAATTTCATTCCGGCAGTTGAAAAAGGGGTCGTCGAGGCCATGCATCATGGCATCTTAGCCGGATTCCCGGTCGTGGACTTACAGGTCACAGTATATGACGGCTCACATCATGCTGTGGATTCTTCGGAAATGGCGTTTAAAATGGCAGGGTCGATGGGATTGAAGAAAGCCATGGAATCGGCGCAGCCCGTGTTGCTTGAGCCGATCATGTTGGTCGAAGTGACCGCTCCGGAAGATATGGTTGGTGCGGTGATTGGAGATTTAAACAGTCGGCGGGGACGGATATTAGGGATGGACGTCAAAGGCCATAAACAGTTGGTGAAGGCGAGTGTTCCGCTGGCAGAAATCTTAAAATATGCCCCAGCCCTCACATCGATAACGGCTGGGAAAGGCTCGTATGTGATGGAATTTTCCGGCTATGAACAAGCCCCACGGGAAGTAACCACCAAAATTGTGGAAGAGCACAAAGCCGCGAAACAGGCGGTGAACGGCTAACAAAAATAAACAGGGGGCTCAAAATGGTCGTCCAGCAAGGCCGCAGGGAATTTGATGCGCGGAGCGTACAGCAGTACGTGAGCACAACAAATTCCCGAGAACGCCGCTGGCGGGCATTTTGAACCCCCTGTGCTAGCTTTCGGGCTTTAAGACAACAAAGAACGCCCGCGACTCTCTGAGGATCCGCAGGAGTATGGTTTCTCCGGGGCGGATATCTTCCAGAGCGTCACGGAAATTGGAAAGAGTGGGAACTTCCACACGGTTGACCTCTTTAATCACATCGCCTTCCCGCAATCCTTCCGAATAGGCAATGCTCTTTCGTCCCACCTTGGTAACCAGGATCCCTTCCCGATCATCGATTTTATAACGATCAGCCAATTCATCCGTAATAGGGGAGACGTCAATGCCTAAATCGATCCCGTTTTGCATGGGTGGCAATGATGTCACCATTGGCTTCTCTTTCTTCATGCCTAAGAAAACAGTAAAAGTTAGCGGTTCCCCATCACGAATGACCTGCACTTGGACTTCCTCTCCCGGACCAAAACCGGCGACCACACGGGATAGTTGATTTGGCGACTCCAATCGTTCCCCACCAATGCTGGTAATAATATCTCCAGGTTTGATGCCGGCCAGGGCGGCGGGGTCTCCCTCAAACACTTCATTGACCAGAATGCCCTTGCCATCTTCCACATCAAATTTTTCCCCAAGCTTCGGCGTCAATGGTTGGATGCCAACACCCAGCCACCCTCGGACAAC
>JADFRB010000376.1 GCA_022561525.1 Nitrospinota bacterium | reverse complement strand
CACGCTTCACACGACTTCAACCTATTAGGAGGGGTGTGGAAGAAACGCTTTGCGGAGGGTCCAGGCCATCATCAGTGCAAAAAAAGTTGATCCCACGGCACCCAACCATAAGAACCACGGCAGGAAACCGAGGCATGCGAACAACAAGACCACGACGGAGAAATCCCGATTGGCCACATTGCCAAGGATAAACTCCAGCCGTGTTCGTTGTGCCGGACTGATTTGCCGCCAAGCCTTGGGATTGGCTTTCATGTACCGCACCCGATTCACAAACCAAAACGAAACACCATTCCCCATGACCAGGATGGTCCCGAGCACGAGCGGCAGAGAGCTCTGTTGCCAGGGCCCTGTTACATACGCACCCCAGGCAATGCCGGCAAAAATGGCCATGTGCACGACGTTATCCGCAATGATATCCAGCTCTTGTCCAAAACGAGATTCAGCAAACGTCAACCTCGCGACCTCCCCATCGCAGCAATCCACCACCACGGATATTTGGAACAGTATTGCTGCAATAATGCCCAATTCATAGGATCCGTCGGCAAAGAACGCAGCACCAAGCAAACCAATGAGCATAGACACAATCGTGATCGCATTCGGGGAGACACCCAACCGAATGAAAAGTCGTGTCAACACACTAGAAATTTTTCTGTTGACGTACCGATCGACGAGTCCGTCCATACCACCTTTCACGGTTTGCAAGGAGTGACACAACATCTGTTCCGCTCGTCGCAGCCCTTGAGGGCCACGGGCATCGAGGAAATTCTTGGACGTCGTCGACACGGTATTCACTATGCCTTCCGCCGCGGCTTGTTCAAGGGCCAACCGAATGGGCCCGCCAGCCGAGGATTTCCAGGCGCCGGAGACTCCAAGTAAACGCGATGGCAAGACCACCAAGTCGGCAGCCGGGGCAATACGGTATGCGTCCTTCCCGATTTCATTCGGGGTTTCCATGGCCTGATCCTGAAACACGACCCGATGAGTCATGCCACGTGGATGGGGATCTGCTCGCATCACGACACCGGGATTCGCCTTCCAGCCTATATCCCCGGGCCGCCCGATGGCGACCATCACTCGTCCATCCTTGACTCCTGCCCCCAGTGAATCCACCAACGACGGGGTAAACACGATATGGCAGCCCAGAATGAGACACGAGCCCTTAATTTCATTCGCTAACGTTTCCCAGGTCTGAGGATCACCAGGTGGAAACTCTCGTACCGGTAGCCAACGAATGGCGGCTTTGACCCGGTCATCCCCATGGATGAGAGACCGAAGTTGCTGCTCTTCGTCGCCAACCAACGCCAAAATCTGAGAAATCCCCGCTCGCTGCAGAGTGAACACAGCCCGCTGAAAAATGGTCAACCCGCTAATGCGGGTCAACGCATTCACCTGGGTTCGATCGGTCGCCAGCATTAAATCAAAGACGCCGGAAGAAGCCAATAGAATCGCGGTGTCCACGGTGCTGACTTCGGGTTTATTAAGCGTGCTATCCATTACGACTTAGATCCCTATCACGTTCAGGCAACTTCGGCAAGACGTCATTTTGCGCACGGGCTACATCTTCTGGAAAGTCTATTTCGATCCACGGCAGCCCACCGATCTTTTCCACGCCTACCAGAGTGGCCTGAAAAAAATCTCGCAACGCATCTTCGTATTCCATATCCAGGAGACCTTGACTGATCCATACCTCCACCGATTTCACTAAATTCGTCGCATCATGCCGGCTGACTCTTAAAAATCCCACGCCCTCACCAGCTTCGTCATAGGTTTCCGGCATCTGCTTCGTGAGGGCAATAACACGGCCCTGCAAAACCACAACCATGCATTCTTCCGTGTCATGCACAACGGTTTCATCCATCAGCAAGACATTGTTATAGGAGGAGAACACCAGTCGTTCGAGAATGGAGGGATGGAACAACACATCCGCATCCATGATCACCGTATCATTGTCTAATAAGGCTTGCCGCGCTACCCACAACGACACAATACTGCCTCGTTCATACTCCTCGTTCACCAAAAAATGGACAGGAATTGATCCCGACCATGAGGCGACGGCCTCTCGAATCAATTCCTGTTTATACCCAACAACGATGGTGACTTCTGAAATGCCGACATGCTCCAGGGCTTCAAGATATCGAACGAGAAGTATTGTTTCTCCAATCGGAAGCAGGCATTTCGGAGTTAAGGATTGGAGGCGCCGCCCCACACCGGCGGCGAGAATCACGGCTTTCATACGTTAACCATTCTGAAGCTTCTTCAGTTTCATGAGCATCAACAGGCCTGTTGACGCTCGGAGCATACGCGAAGTACGTGAGCACGACAACGGACCGAGAACGCCGCTGGCGGACCCTTCGGCCATACTCAGGGCATGCTTTTTCAACAGACCCTCACACGATTTCCTTGAACACGGTA
>JADFRB010000375.1 GCA_022561525.1 Nitrospinota bacterium | reverse complement strand
CCGTCCAAATCCGACCCAAATCTTGGCGCGATATTGATCACGTTATTTTCTCGCAGGTCCTTAGCTATGAAATAGGCTGCGTCACCTTCGACGCTTTTTCAACTGTATGATCGAGTATGGGCAAAAACGTCGCAAGATTTTCTTTCGCCCCTTTTGGGCTTCCGGGAAGATTGACAATGATCGTCGATCCTAGAATACCAGCCGTTCCTCGCGACAACATCGCCGTTTTGACTTTCTTCAAACTCTCGGCGCGCATCACTTCAGCAATCCCCGGAATCTCTTTTTCAATGACATCACGCGTGGCTTCTGGTGCCCAATCATTAGGACGAACGCCAGTTCCCCCTAAAGTCAAAATCACCTGAGGGGCAACTGTCGTGCAGACCGACAGTAAACATTCACGGATTTCCTTTCGATCATCAGGCACGATTTCGTAAGCCACGATCTGTATCTCATTGTCAGCCAAGTACTGTTCAAAACCCTCGCGACCCTTATCTGAAGCTTCTCCACTGAGTATCTTACTACTCACAACGATGATCGCTGCCTGAATCATGGCTTAGACTCTCTACGGCACACCAACATAGTCATCATCCCCACCTGCACTACTAGGGGTTGCTGGTTTAGGACGCAACACACCCGATCCACTTTTTGGAGTATCTGCCGGCTCCTCAGTGTCAGACCCCTCCCCTTCGGGTTTTGGTTTCTTAAAGAATCCAGCACTGATGATCCCGACTTCATAGAATAAATACATGGGCAACGCCATGATGCATTGGTTAAACGGATCAGGAGTGGGAGTCAAAATAGCCGCAAACAAGAAGGAGCCAAGGAACGCCCACTTTCGATACCGCTTGAGAAACGGGACATCAACCCACCCTAATTTGGCCATCAGGGTCAAGGCAAGTGGGACCTCAAAGATGAGGCCAAATACCAATAAAAACCACAGGCAGAAACCCACATAACTCGCAATGGAAATTTGAGGAATAAAGCCGGCTGCCACGCCGTAGGAAATCAAAAAGTTCAGGGCAAAGGGCAGGACAAAATAGAAACAAAACGACAACCCCACATAGAATGCCAAGGCGCTAATAATCACAAATGGCGCCACAAAGCGCCGTTCTTGAGTATGGAGACCTGGCACGATGAATGCCCATGTTTCCCACAACAGATACGGGGTGCAGAGTACCAGCGCGAATAACGCCGCAACTTTCAGGTTTTGCCACAGGGCTTCGGCAGGAGATAAGAATACAAACGGAATCTTTGGCAAGTCCGTGGGAACCCATTCAAGAGTTCCGGGAATAAACATGTTCTGCAAAGGAACGCGCAGCCATTGCACCAGGGTGTCGGCATAAAAAAACGTCCCGACAAAAAACAGCGCGACAACAATGACGACTTTGGTCAGACGAGCTTGGAACTCGAACAAATGCTCCATGATCGGCATTTTTTTATCCTCGAGAGGATTAAATACCTTATCTTGAAGCCACTTCTTAATTCCGGACAGGTCTGCCATACACTAACAATCCTTGAGATCATGGCACGATACACATGCCACGATCTCTTATAAAACCCAACTTTGCTTACTTAGGATTCACCGCCACAAACAAATTATTTCCTCGCCGGCTCAACAACAACACGACCAATGATTCCTTCTCAATTTTTGAAGCGATGTTTTGATAATCCGCGAGACTCGTAATCACGTCACGATTAATTTCCTGAATCACATCGCCTTGCTGTAATCCCGCCTCAGACGCAGCACTACCAGACTGGACGTCCTTGACCACCACTCCCGCCGTCTCCTCCGGGAGTGTAAACTGCTTTTTCAATTCAGCGGTAAGAGCTTCCACTGTTAATCCGGCGAGCACATTATCCAATTTGTCAACTTTGGGTGGAGGTGCGGATCCCCCACTTCTGGCCAGGAGCTCATCGGAAGGGCGTTCCCCCACATGAACCGTCAAGGTTTTCTCTACCCCATCTCTCAGCACTTTGACTTCGACACCATCACCAACTCGCGTTCGGGCCACAATATGGCGCAGGTGATTGACGTCTTTGAGTTTCTCCCCACGATATTCAAGAATCACGTCTCCACGCTTCAGGCCACTTTTCGCCGAAGGACCGTTCTCATGCACTTCGCTAATCAGCACACCACCTTGATAAATATCCGGCAGTTGAAACGATTCGGCTAACGCCGGAGTCATTTCCTGAATGGCAATTCCCATCCAACCCCGCACGACACGCCCGGTTTGGATCAAACTATTGGTAATGTCTTTCACAATATCCACGGGGATCGCGAATCCAATGCCTTCCGATCCACCCGTTCGCGAGAAAATCGCCGTGTTGATCCCAACAATTTCCCCATTCATATTGATCAGTGGACCACCCGAGTTGCCTGGGTTGATCGGAGCATCCGTCTGGATAAAATCTTCATACTC
>JADFRB010000374.1 GCA_022561525.1 Nitrospinota bacterium | reverse complement strand
CAACATTCCCTATTGTGGTTTTTCGTCGCGGATATGCAAGAACACTGGAAAGCGGGGGATGCCGTTTTTTGTCCGGCCTTGGAAACGAAAGGTTATTCTGCTATTCAGAGGTGGGGGGTGGCGTCGTTCTTCATCGCTGAGTCCGGTTCCGATAAAGAATTGTCTCCCGTCATCCGTTTGTACTTTAAGCGACCCGACGTGCCCGAGATATTTACCCTTTCCTGGCCGATAGCCGATCACCGTGGCTTCGGCGTCGGAAAAGGGTTTGAGTTTGAGTAAATCGTGACTGCGACCGCTCGCGTACCGTGCCGTGTTGCGGTGCAGCATCAACCCCTCGCCGCCTCGATCGACCACGGATTGCAATCGCTGCTTCAATTCGTCTTCGTTCCCGACCCGCCATTGTTCAATGACCCCCAGGTAGGGTGATTTGGTCTGGAGCACGATCTGCTTCATGGCCTGGACTCGTTCATCGAACATACCGCCATGCGCGGGAAGATCAAATACCATCAAGCGAACGGACCGCCATCCCTCATGGGGTTGGTGCTTTCTGACAATCGAAGACACGTTTTCATACTGGCTTCTCTCGGTCCATAATTCTCCGTCCAAGGGGTTAGGTGGAAAGCCTTGGGTAAACCAGTCTGGCGTCGCAAAAATTAGGCCCCCTCGGGAGATGAGCTGGGTGCCGTCCCATCGAGCCCGGACTCCATCGAGTTTTTCACTCACCCAATACTGGGTGACATCGAGGCCGCGTTCGTAAATTTTAGCCAGCATGATATCAGGCTTGTCCTTGCCGAATACTGGGAAGCACGGCATGATCAACGTGAGGATGAGGACGATAGAGCTCCCATGTTTTAATTTCATGGTTGACTCACACATGTAGGCGACATCAACGTTATTGTTAAGCGTGGGCGGCAACTGGGTCACTATTTTGCCCAACCCGTCACAAATTCGGTGAACCAAGAGAAAATACCCGAAAAAGAGGCAATATGAAAAGGGAGGCATGGAAAATTGTATCTGGGCATTGAAGCGAGGCCATATTTCTTGTAGGGTATCTTGGCATTGGTTGTAAGTTTGTCTTTGGTGATGAAGGAGTGAAACTATGGCTCAGGAAAAAGACGAAATCTCAAATCGGACAATGGGGAGAACGTTATCAGAGTTGGGAGACATCGTGGCGTTTGTGGGGCACGAAGTACAATTTTCCGGGGTGCTGACCTACAAAGGGAATGTTCGAATCGATGGAACCTTCGAAGGCGAAATTGAAACCGATGACATCCTATTCATCGGCGAGCAAGCTAATGTGAAAGCTCAGATTCGTGCCGGGGCGGTGATCGCCAGTGGGCGAATCACAGGAGATATCACCGCCGTCCAACGGGTCGAGCTTAAATCGCCGGCTACCATTGATGCGTCGATTACAACTCCCAAACTTTCCATGGACAATGGTGTGATCTTTAATGGAAAAATCACCATGGGCTCCTCAATAGGCCAGGGTAAAGCAGGCCAGGGTAAGTCCAAAAAGACTTTTGGCCCAGTGGCCGAGAGTACGGATCAATCCCACACAACGGCGGAGGCTTCTGATGCGGTGATCTCCGAACCCAGCGACGCAGAGACTCAAAAAGACCATCAAACAGAATCAGCGCCATCATAGTCCAATCCTTTCAATCTGCGTGATTTCTTCCGAGGTGAGGTCGAAGTTCTCACATTGCAAGTCTTCTTTCATGTGTTGAGCGTTGGTCGTGCCGGTTAAGGGGAGCATGCCGATTTGCTGGGCAAACCGAAAGATGACCTGCATCTGCCCTGAACCCACACGATGCGCGATCCTCCCAATTTCAGGGTCTCTCAATACATCTTGGTTGGCGGTTAAGAGCGAAAACCCTTGATAGATGATGTCGTGCGCGGTGCAGAGTTCTCGCACTTCATGATCCCACCCATGACTGGCATAACAGCGGTTCTGGACGACCATGGGCTTCACCCTGGCTTCCTCACAAAGCTGGCGGAGTTGGCTTGCCGTGACATTGCTGATACCAATCATTTTGGTCTGGCCTGACTGATAGATTCCTTCAAAGGCTGTCCAGACTTCCCGGTCTTCCTTTCCTAAACCATGTCGCGAATATGGCCCGTGCAAGACGTAGGAGTCTAGGTAATCGGTATGCAGATGTTGCAGCGAGTTTTCAAACGATTGTTCGACTTGTTTGGAAATTGGGGCAATCGGATCGTAAGGTGTGCGATGGTCTTGCCCGGAAACCGACGTGAATTTGGTTTGAAGAAATAAGGATTCTCGTGTGGTGCCTTGGCTGGCAAGGGTGAGTAAGGCCTCTCCCACGAGAGCTTCACTGTAATGGATGAGTTGATTGGCTGTGTCGATAGCGGTAAACCCGGAAGAGACAGCCAATTGAACGAGATCGTATGTCGCCTCTTTCTTCCAGGCGGTACCATA
>JADFRB010000373.1:1230-2445 GCA_022561525.1 Nitrospinota bacterium | reverse complement strand
GAACCTCCCTTCGGAGATCAGTAGATCGGATACAAGTATGCCCGGGCATTGGCATTTATCGACCAAGTTGAACAAATCCGGCACGCTATTGTAGGCATCGAGGGCGTCTAGGGGAGCCACTATGAAACGTTCATAATCCCCTTGGCTCGCGCCAAGAACCTGCCACAAGTCTCCTTGCTCGGTCTTGGTTGGCACACCTGTAGATGGGCCAGCTCTTTGCACGTTGACAAATACAACTGGAATCTCCATCATCCCGGCCATTCCTATCGCTTCCGTCATCAACGCGAACCCCCCTCCGGAGGTCGCGCACATCGACCGGCACCCTGCTTCTCCTGCTTCCCTCTCTCTGGGCTCTCGTCCTCGCTTCGAATGGAAATCCGTCCCCCTGGCTTCTCGTCATTTTTACCCTTGGAGCCTTGGTCATGCGAAGCGCCGGGGTGATTATGAATGATTTGGCCGACCAGTCATTCGATCGACAAATCACCCGAACCAAAACCCGGCCGCTGGCCAGCGGCGACCTTCATCCCATTCAGGCACTACTGTGTCTTGGTGGCCTCCTTGTTCTTGCGGTTGGTCTGCTGGCTTTTTTAAATCGATTGACCATTTGGCTCAGCCCCATTGCCCTTGGACTTGCCGCATTCTACCCGTTTACCAAACGCTTCTTTCATGTCCCTCAATTTTTTTTGGGCTTGGCTTTCGGATGGGGAACAGTGATGGCCTGGGCCGCCACGCGCAATCAGGTGGAACTCTCTGCTTGGCTTCTGTTTGCAGCCACTATTTGCTGGGCGTTAGCGTATGACACCATCTATGCCCTTCAAGATCAGAACGACGACATTCGAGTTGGAGTGAAATCGTCCGCGATATTTTTTGGATCACACGTCTGGGTAGCCGTGGGGATAATTGAAATCCTGATGGTCGTGTTTCTCGGCGTTGCCGGATGGCTCGAACATCTCAATCTGGCGTTTTATGGAGGACTCGCTGGACTGGCTGGTTTTTTAAGTCAACAAGTTTGGCGTTTACGCACAGAGGTGAATCCATCCGAATCATTCGCCATGTTCAAGCAACATGTGGGAGTGGGACTGGTTATTTTAGGTGGAATTTGGCTAGGAACGTTGTAGGTATAGTGTTTTAACCGTTCGTGAAGTACCCCTCACCCTTGCCCTCTCCCCCATTCCATGGGGGCGAGGGATTTTTAAGATGTCTTAATTGAAGGTT
>JADFRB010000373.1:0-1220 GCA_022561525.1 Nitrospinota bacterium | reverse complement strand
CCCCCGGAAATGCTTGGGGTTTCACACGCCTTGGGAAGTGTTCACGCAACTCACTCAATCAAATATGCAATTGAAAACCTGTGGTGCACTTATAGGTTGAATTCGCCATGTCTTAATTGAAGGTTAAAACACTATAGTTCTAGACCCCGCGTGGTGGAGAAAACTAAGAAGGCCGCAGAGCGGCCTTTTTAGCGAATTTTGAATAAATCCTGTAACGCTTATTCTGGTGGTGGAATCGGTTTGTCAGGTTTGGGGGCTCGCAAGGTTTCAATGTAAGCAGTCACTGCTCTCGCATCATGATCATTAAAACCTAAGTTCGGCATCCGCGTGTGTTTTTTTATTCCTTGGGGATACCGGATCCAGCGATACACCCAGGTATCATTGAGCCGGAATCCGGCACGGTCCAACGCCGGGCCCACCAGGCCACCCACATCGCCAATACTGTGACAGCCATTACACCCATATTTGTTGGAATACAGGTGCTTTCCTTCTTCTTCAAGGGCGGCACGTTCATTGTCGTCAGCGACAGTTAAATCCTGGCGTCTGATTTGAGCCATTCTAGGACGCTTGGAGAAATTCTCCAAAGCGGTTTTGGCTATTTCAAACTTTTCAGCGGCTTGTTCATAGGCTTCCTCTTCGGGAAGCACAATTTCTTCTTCATCCTCATCTTCCATATCCATATCGTCATCATCATCTTCGGCTTCTTCTTCGGCCGCGGCTCTCGCGTCCTCTTCGGCTTCCTGTTTGGCAAAAGCCTCATCCAGGACCGTTTGGGCTTGGTCATGTTCCGCCTTGACGGCATTAAACTCGGACTCTAACTGAGCTTGTCTTCCTTCGACATCATACTCCAGTGATCCACCATGGAGAGTTCGAACATAGCCCACCACAGCCCAGATTTCTTCTTCCGAAAGGGTATATTTAAACGTTGGCATCGTGGCCACGGCGAAGTAATTCATATCATCATTCACTTCTTGAAGAGAGGTATCCCTCATGTCACGGGAGATGGTATCGAAAATTTCTTTATCCGAGAATGTGGACATCGTTGCGTCTTCTGATAAATCCCGTGGACGAGGATCGGGCATGCGGTCCCAGTTGAACCCTTCGGCCTGTTGACCATTTTCTCCATGGCAGTGCATACAATAATGGTGGTAGAGCTTTCGGCCTTTTGTGGTCCTCTCATCTTCAAACAAGGCACAACCGCTTGTCACGGCAAACATCGC
>JADFRB010000372.1 GCA_022561525.1 Nitrospinota bacterium | reverse complement strand
ATGGGCAACTTGAAAGGTCTTTGATGGGAGTGGCACCTTATTTATATCGCCTTGAATGAGGGTGAGATGAGGTGGGGTGTTGCGGGAAAGAAAACGGGGATTCAATTCAATGGCCAACACATGCCCTTGGGGGCCCACGATTCGGGCCATCCATCGCATGATGGACCCCGCGCCCGGTCTGACCTCGAGACATGTCCCTCTTGCACTAATGCCGACCTGTTGTAGTCGCTCGCGCGTACGCGGGTCGTGGTATCGCTCAATCAATTTGAGTCGATCACGTTCTGGCTGGTCCTCGCTTTTGTTGAAAATATAGCTTGGCTGATTCATGTGTTCTTTTTCTCCTTGAGGTCGGGATAAAACCATCTGACCGACCATCGGCAACAATACAGATCACGATATCAAGGGTAAAGGCCTGAACAAGGTGAAATGGGCTCCACAGTCAATAAGAGAAAAAATAGAGACATTATTGACTTTACCTCAGCCGCTAGGGATGATGCTGGTCTGGCCTATTTGGCTACTTTTTAAGGAGTCATGGAAGGTTATGAAGTCAGGGGTTCTCCGGATCTACAAACACGCGGTCATTGACAGACCTGTCATTTCCTTAGGGCTGCTCTTCCTGCTGGTGGCGTTTTTTGGCATTCACAGCCAGAACTTTAAACTCGATGCGTCGGCCGAGTCGCTTGTCCTTGAAAATGATCAGGATTTGAAATTCTACCGGGACAGTCGTGATGTCTATGGCTCCGATGACTTTCTTATCGTCACCTACACACCTCCGGGCGATGTGTTTTCTCCAGAATCACTGGCAGGCCTGAAGGCCTTGCGGGATGACCTCGCCAAAATGAAAAAGGTCAAATCGATCCTGTCAATTTTAAACGCTCCCTTAGTGAATAGCCCTACCATAACTCTAGCTGAATTGACTGATGAGAGTGGCATCAGAACACTAGAGACCCCTGGGATGGATATAGAGCTCGCGCGCAAGGAGTTTTTAGAAAGTCCCATTTATCAAAATAATCTCGTGAGCCTGGATGGAAAGACGACGGCGATTCAGGTGATCTTTCAAGAGGATAAGGTCTACAAGGCGTTGTTACAGAAACGAAACCGTTTGCGGGAAAAATCCGAGGCTTCGGAACTCACCGCGGAAGAAGCGGAGCAACTGGAATCGGTGATTCAGGAGTTTAAGGCACGGCATGCACTCTTTGTTGAATCCGGGCGGAAGGATATCCAGGTCGTACGAGAGATTCTGGATCGGCATCGCCACAGTGCTGAAATATTTTTGGGTGGCGTGAGGATGATTACCTCGGACATGATTGGGTTTATCGAGCATGACATCATGGTATTCGGGGTTGGTGTGCTGGCGTTCTTGATTGTCGCCTTGACGTATTTTTTTCGAAAACTGCGCTGGGTGCTCTTGCCCATGTCTTGCTGTTTGCTCACGGTGAGCGTGATGGTCGGGTTTCTCGGGTTTGTGGATTGGCGGGTCACGGTCATTTCTTCGAACTTTATTTCTCTCCTGCTCATCATCACGATGTCGCTCACCATTCATCTCATCGTGCGGTATCAAATTCTGAATGAGCAACATCCCGACATGGATGGAAAAACGTTGGTATTTGAAACCATGCGCACCATGTTCGAGCCGTGCTTGTATACGGCCATCACGACCATTGTGGCCTTTTGTTCCCTGATTGTCAGTGACATTCGTCCCGTCATCGATTTTGGGTGGATGATGACGATTGGGATTACCTTTGCCTTTGTGTTCAACTTTATCTATTTCCCTACTGTGCTGGTCATTTTTCCTCCCGAAAAGGCTAATGTGCGTCCCGATGCGACTCGGTCCTTCACCATTGCCGTGGGGGCTTTCACGTTGAAACATTCCAAGGCCATTCTCGTGGGTGGTCTTCTTGTTGCGGTCCTGGGTGGAGTCGGCATTACCATGCTCAAGGTCGAAAACCGTTTTATCGATCACTTTAAAAGCACCACCGAAATTTACAAGGGGATGGAACTGATCGATACGAAACTCGGCGGAACCGTCCCGTTGGATTTTGTGATCGATGCCGAAGAAGGATTCCTGGTATCGGAGGAGATCCCTGAAGAGATGGCCGATCCGTTTGATGACTCGTTTGATGACCCGTTTGCCGAAGACACACCATCCGAAGACGTGTCCTATTGGTTCAATGGCGATATGCTCACCCTGGTCGAGGGTGATCTGGCCTACATCCGCGACACGGCGGGCGTGCGGCCTCCTGGCTCCGTAACTCACCACCACGGAGAATCGGACCACCTGGCATACCTGGAACGCCCGTTCCTGGAGGCTCGTGAGGCCATCCATCGCCGGATGCATCGGTACGGGATTCCCCACTAAGAGCAGCGGACAGCTTTCAGCGCACAGCAGACAGCTTGACGCAGCGAATCCGCTTCCATAGCATCTTTACGATTCCAAACCCCCAAA
>JADFRB010000017.1 GCA_022561525.1 Nitrospinota bacterium | reverse complement strand
CTGGCTCATGCGTCGTATATGGTTGCGGATGAAGGCACAAAGATTGCCGCGGTTGTTGATCCTCAACGAGATATCCAGCAATACCTGAACGAAGCCGATACTCAAGGGTGGCAGATACGGTATGTGTTCCTCACGCATTTTCATGCAGATTTTGTAGCAGGGCATCTTGAATTGCGAGAACAAACGGGAGCGCAAATCTGTTTGGGAGCGAACGCTCACGCAACCTATCCATTCATGGCGTTGGAACATGACAGCGTTGTAGAATTTGGCCATGTGCGAGTGAAGATCTTGGAAACACCTGGGCACACTCCAGAAGGCATTTCTCTGGTCGTCTATGATCTTGCCAAAAGCGAAACGGATCCCTACGCCGTGTTCACGGGAGACACCCTCTTCATTGGTGACGTTGGACGCCCGGACCTCATGGCCTCGATTGGAATCAGCGACACGGAGTTGGCCGAAATGCTCTACGATTCTCTCCACAACACACTCTTGAAACTGCCAGATGCGACCCTGGTCTATCCAGCTCATGGTGCCGGGTCTATGTGTGGACGAAATCTCGGTCCCGATACCGTCTCCACCATAGGCACTCAGCGGTCGGAAAATTATGCCCTTCAACCCATGAATAAAAATACATTTGTCAGCATGATTACCAGAGGGCAACCCGAGGCGCCCGCGTACTTTGGCTATGATGCCAAGCTCAACAAGGAAGAGCATGCGACCCTCACAGATGTTGTGCGTCGAGGCCTCACACCGCTTTCTTTGGATGAACTGTTAGAGCTGCAAAGCCGCGGAGCTCAAGTGGTTGATGTGCGTGATCCCATGGACTATGCAGGTGGACATCTTTCCGGGAGTCTCAACGTTGGCTTGAATGGCAAGTTTGCCACCTGGGCGGGAATCATCCTTGATCCTGGGAAGCCCATTGTCCTCATTGCCGAACCTGGTCGTGAGGAAGAGGCCATCATGAGGCTAGGACGAATTGGATATGATCATGTTGCCGGGTACCTCGGAACTGGAATGCATGCGTTGAGGATCCACCCCGAACTTGTGCGTGAGACTCAACAAATCACGGTAGCGTCGTTGGCGGCGGAACTCTGCTCCAGTCATCCACCTTTGGTATTGGATGTTCGGACAGAAAGGGAGTGGGAAGAGGGACATATTGATCACAGCCTCAACATCCCCCTTCCGCATTTAATGGAACGACAGAATGATATCCCGTCGGGGCAGAAATTGGTTGTGCATTGTGCGAGCGGATATCGTTCCTCAATCGCCACAAGTTTATTGGAAAAAGAACACTGGCCCGAGACGATAGATCTTATCGGCGGCTACGAAGCGTGGGAGAAAACGTGGGGTAGACATGATGTGTCCCCTCAGGTGGCATACACGACTCACCCCGGGTAGGAGGAGGGAATCATGGTAGAGACAACGGTGGAAGAAAAGGTATATCCGTGGGTGCGAGCACAGGACATTTTGCAGGATGGAAAAGTCCGAACGGATTTCCAGCTTGTTGATGTTCGGACTCCCGCAGAATTTGGCGAGGTCCATGTTCCAGGGGCCCTCAATGTTCCTTTGGCAGATGTGGCCAGCCATCTCTCTGAGCTTAAAGCCAAGAGTGAACAGGGGCCCATTGTGTTGATGTGTCGCACCAAAAATCGGATCAAATTGGCCTATGACCAATTGAATCAGTTCGGTGTCAGCCATTGCCATCTCTTAGAAGGTGGCATTATCGCATGGAAGGCCGCCGGGCATCCGGTCGTGCAAGGGGAACGAGCGATATCACTCGAAGGTCAGGTGCGGATGGTGGCGGGAGCCATGATTGTTCTGGGAGTCATTCTCGGTGTGACAGTCAATCCATGGTTTTTGGCGATCCCTGCTGGTGTGGGCGCGGGCCTGTTTCATGCCGGATATACGGATTCCTGCTTGATGGGAACCATCTTAGCGAAGCTCCCGTTCAACAGGGCAAAGGGTCCTTTGATGCGGACTTAGCCTTGGGACGATTTCTAGGTTCAATTAACTTCCGTTCTCTCTGCTGATGGCGTAAATCCGAATCTCGAATCTCGAATTTTGAAACAAATCCGAAATCTGAAATTCGAATTTTCCAATTTGGTCATTTTCATTAGTTTCGGATTTCGATATTCGCGCTTCGGATTTACCTCTTGAGTTTTTGCCTTGAGGTAATTCCTTTTTCGTTTTATCGTGGGGGATATGAACTTCTCAATTTCTGCCACGCCATCCCTCTCTCTTCCGGAATCCGATCCCATCATTCATGGACTGTTGATCTTGGCGTTTCTCGTTCATGTGTTGTTTATAAATCTGGTTGTGGGTGGGACCCTGATTACCGTGATGACCGATGCGATCGGAATCGTAACGGGTAGCGTGTATTACCGGCAGGTGGCGACCACCTTGGCCAATTGGTTGCCGGGGTTCTTGGGTGTGGCCGTGGTCGTAGGCGTGTTGCCGTTGGTGCTGGTTCAGATTCTCTATGGTTCGGTGTTCTCGACCGCTGCGAGTCTTCTCGGAGAAGTTTGGATTGTAGCGGGCGCTGCTCTGGTGTTGGGGTATGGTGGTCTGTATGGATATAAACAGTGGCGTGGATCTCTGGCGCACCGCCCAGGGCTTCAACTGGCAATCGGTGCCCTGAGTAGCATCATGTTTTTGGGCGTGGCCTTTGTCTTTGTCTTGGTCAGTGTGCTCATGCTCCATCCCGATCAATGGGCCGCCATAGAACACGCCAGCCTCTGGTCCGTGCTGACACTTCCCTCGCTCATTCCCCGGTTTGGGCATTTGGTGTTGGCGTCCGTGGCAGGGATGGGCATGTTTCTGGTGTGCTATGGACTCTTCCTGGCTTCGGGTGGTCAAGCTTTGACAGACGATAAACCGAAAGAACGATATGCAATCTGGGTGACTCGTTATGGAGTGGCTTGGACCTTGGCCGGGACGTTGCCACAATTTGTGATTGGCCCGTGGTTATTCTTATCCCTTCCCGCAGTTGTACGGGTAGACTTGGTGAGTGGACAGAGTTTTGGCTCCTTGGCCTTTTTCGTCGGATTAACAGCGGCCTTGTTGAGCTTGGTGTTACTCAATGCAGCATTGATGGCCCCACATGTCCGTGGGTTAGCTATTGGCGGAACCCTGAGCTTAGTGGTCACGGTGTGTTTGATGGTGGTGGTACGTCATGCCGTGCGTGTCTCTTGGCTGTCCCAGCATGATGACGCTGCCATGTTGGCGATTCAAGATCAATGGACGGTGATGTTCATGGTTGGCGCGATGCTTCTACTAGGCTTGGCAATCACCGTCTTTATCGTGAGAGCGTATAGGACAACACGGATTGTAAATTGATGCCATTCACTTTCACGTCAACGATGATGGTCCATTGATGGATCTTCAACTTGTCTTCGCGCTCCTGTGCGGTGGTGTGGTCGGTGTGATGCTTGGCACGACTGGGGCCGGCGGGTCGATGCTCGCCATTCCCTTGTTGGTGTACCTTGTGGGTGTGCCGGTTCAGGAAGCCATAGTCATCTCGTTAATGGTCGTGGGGTATTCCGCCTTATTCGGCGCGTGGAGGAAAAGTCGGGATCATCACGTCAAGGGAAGAGCGGCCTTGGTGTTTAGTAGTACCGGGTTGGTGGGTGCGTGGATTGGCGCTCTCGGTCATACTCTGATCAACGAAAATACGATCCTCCTATTGTTTGGGCTTCTGATGGTGGGGGTAAGTGCCTGGTCGCTGGGCCGGAGGAGCCGTTCGATTCCAGATCAAACGGAAGGGTGCGCGCGTCAGTTTTCAATCACATGCGTGAGTCGGGCATTGAGTATTGGATTTGGCGTAGGAATTCTCACTGGGTTTTTTGGCATTGGCGGAGGCTTTCTCATTGTCCCGGCGTTGATTGGGGTGTTGGGATTTCCGGCATCCATGGCGGTGGGGACGTCGCTCATGATCATCGCGCTGACAACGATCGGAGGCATTTTTGGACACTTGGAAATGGTTTCCGTCGAACTTGGGCTCACGGCCATCGTGGTGACGGGAAGTCTTCTCGGGATTCTTGCCGGAACCTCGTTGAGTCACAAAATTGATCACCGACGGTTTACCACGGCGTTTGGCGTGATGACTGGCATCATCGGTACGTTGATGATCCTTGAAAATCTCAGCCACCTTGTGATGTGAGATCTTGAAAATGAGAACCACAAGCGAATAATCGAACGGTTTCTCGGCTCTCCCTCCTTTCGTGTATTCCTCGAAAACTAAGTACGTATGGCCTGACTAATTTGTGTCTAACGTACTTAAGAATAAGGACGAATAATCCGATAATTATGGTATACACGGATACGTTTTAACACATAACCGCCAAAGTGATGAACGATTTTTTGGAAAGGCTAGTTGATGATGCAAAAGCTTCGTGCTCGTGAAGGGATGACGATGATCGAAATGATTGGCGTGCTTGGCGTCATTGCGGTGTTGTCGGCATTGCTCATCCCCCGTGTCTTTGATGTGATTACCGATTCTAAAATTGACTCGTTGGCCACAGCGACCCACACGTATGCAATTGGTGTCACGAAATATTATGCCGACGTGGGTACTCTCCTTCCATTGGATGCGCAAGGACTCCCGCAAGTGGAAGGGACTGGGAGCTCGACGGTGGTGACTTCGTTGGCCTCTCGTTTGACTCTTGGTTCGACGGATCCTCTCGTGTTAAGTACGAACCTGTGGCCAAAATTTCATGGGCCGTATTTGGACAAATTTACCTCAGCCTTGCCTCCTGCAATCGGGACCAAAATGTTTCTCCCTACCAGTGTGCCTGTGTCCCTTGGCACTCTGGTCCTATCCGATAATATCGGGTGGGATCTTAAGGGGGACGATGGGAACAGTGATATCCCAACGGATGCGCATGTCGTCTTTTTCAAACTCGAAGGGATTGGAGAAGAAGATTTCCTTCAATTGGATCAAATCGTTGACCCGTTGATTGGAATGACTGATGCCGAGCGAAAACTCCGAGGACGTGCGAAATGGGCCTCTGCCAATGATGGAACCCTGCTGTTGTATATGGCCCACCGATAAGTTCCCTGATGCGTGAGGCATATCAGGTGGGTCGAATTTCGTCGTTCGTATCCCGAAACTGTGTGCCTCGCTCGTACCCCCCCGTTGTTCAAAACTTGTCGATAGGATTTCGTATTGAAATTTTTCCCGAGATACGAGATGCGGTTTCTCATTAGGCTGGTACGGCTGGTTGGTAGCGCGCGCGCAACGTTTCCGACTGTGCATGAAACAACTCCACGATGGCATTGGCGGGGACAGCGGGACTAAAGAAAAGGCCCTGGATCTCATCACAGCCCTGTTCTTCCAGATACCGAAATTGCTCATCGGTTTCGACCCCTTCAGCAATGACACGAAGATCCAGACTATGGCCCAATGCGATGATCGCTTTGGTGATGGAAGTATCCTGCGCGTTCGTCGTGAGATCTTTGATGAATGCGCGATCAATTTTGATTGTGTCGATGGGGAGGCGTTTGAGATAACTGAGCGAGGAGTAGCCTGTACCAAAATCATCAATAGCAAGCCCGATTCCCAGTTTTTTCAAGTAATGCAGGGTTTTCATGGCTTCTTCCACGTCCCGCATGACCACGCCCTCGGTCAGTTCGAGCTCAAGGTACTCGGGTGCTACCGTGCCCTCCTTCAGGACGTTTTCAATGATCACGACCCAATCCTGATCTCTAAATTGCATACTGGATAGATTCACGCCAATACGGATGGGCGGAAGGCCCTGTTCCCGCCATCGTTGATGTTGCCGGCAGGCTGTGTGCAAGGCCCATTCCCCAATCGTTTTAATGAGTCCGGATTCTTCCGCGAGGGGAATAAAGTCTGCAGGAGAAATGATGCCTCGTTCGGGATGTTGCCAACGAATCAGGGCTTCCACCCCAACGATGTGCTGTTGCCGGATATCGATTTGCGGTTGATAGTAGAGGACAAATTCTGACCGTTCGATGGCTTTGTGCAAATAACTTTCCATGGTGAGCTTGGCCGACGATGACGCATTCATGCTTGGAGAAAAATAGTGACTCGTATTTCGTCCGTTTTCCTTCGCATGCTGGAGTGCTACTTGCGCGTTTTGGAGTAGGGTTTCTCCGGTGTCCCCATCGTTGGGGGAAAGACTGATCCCAATACTAGCCGTGATAAAGATTTCCTGTTCTCCAATGTGAAAGGGTTGTGCGAGCTTGGCGAGTACACGTCTGGCGACAGTGGCGGCATTTTCGACTGATTTGAAGCTGGTCAAGAGGATCGTAAATTCATCGCTGCCAAATCGCGAAAGGGTCGTGTGTGATTCGGTTTCCTGATGGCGGGCCACGGTATCGCTGCGTCGAATCGAGCGAAGGATTCGTGTTCCGACTTCCTGGAGAAGGAGATCGCCGGTTCGATGGCCGAGCGTTTCATTGATGCGAGTAAACCGGTCAATATTCAGCAGCAAGACTGCCAGTGGTTGATTCTGCCGCTGACTGATGGCCAGGGATTGTTCCAGTAAGGTGTGAAACATGACGCGGTTAGGCAGATTGGTCAGCGGGTCATAATGGGCTAACGTGTGGATTTGGTACTCTTTAAACTTGCGTTCCGTGATGTCCTGAATGACTCCGGTGATTTGAATGGGCTTTCCGAGATCGTCCAATACCAGTTCGCCCACTTCGCACATGATCCGTTCCCGTCCCTCCTTGGCCACTAACCGATATTCTAGATTGTAGCCCGTTCGGCTGTGGAGAGCCTGCTGGATCGTGTGGGAACGTTCTTCCCGATCGTTGGGGTGGATTGCCTCCTCAAAGGCTTCAGGGGTGCCGGGAAACGTGTCGAATGTTTGATCGAGCAGGTGACAGGTTTCTTTTGAAAGATGGAATGTGCCTTTCCGTAGGTCCCATTGCCAGTATCCGAGTTGCGCCAGATGTTGTGCTTGGGCAAGTTGGCGCTGGCTTTCTCGGAGGGCCGTTTCCGCTTGTTTCCGTTCTAGGAGTTGACCAATTTGACTGCCAGCCGAATGAAATAAACTAAGCAAATCTTCATCAATTTTTTGTGGTGCCACGCTGTAGAATTCCATGACCGCTACGGTGTTGTTCCTGATCGTGATGGGAAATCCAAAGGCGCTGTTGAGTTGTCCGGAATGGCGCGCCTCCCATTCGAGAAACCCCTCGGAGGACTGAAGCTCTTCGATCCATTCGGGTTTTCCTGTGGCCCAGACGCGGCCAGCCAAGCCCATCCCCAGGGGCAGAGACGTATGTTTGCAGTGGTCGATGAACGAGACGAATTGGGAGGAAGATGGAGCTTGGGAATCTTGGAAGGTTAACAGGGTGTGGTCTTGATCCGCTTCCCAGATGAGCCCAAGGTCCCAGTTCAAAATGAGACAAATGGATTCGACAATGCGAGCAAGGGCATCCTTGACCGTTTGGGTCTCTGCGAGAATTCTCGTGATGGCATAGTGGGCGCGTTCTCGTTGTTCCATGGCGGTTCGAGCGGTGACATCTCGAAAGACCACGACGGCTCCGGTGATGTGATCTCCGAGTTTGGTTGGGGTGCACACATACTCTGCAATAAAATTGGTCCCATCTTTTCTCCAAAATACTTCCTCCGAACTTTGCTGGACACAGTGGTCCAAAAGGGGCAGATAGATGGGAAAAGCCGAAAGATCCTGCGGCTCAGATGGCTCTGTGGTTTGGCATAAGATGGTGTGAATGGGTTTGCCAATGAGCTCGGCTGAATCATAACAGAGAAGTTCTGCTCCCGAGGTGTTCATGAACGAGACTCGCCCTGACGAGTCCAGGCCACAAATCCCTTCTCCTGCGGAGTTCAGAAGCAACTGGTTTTGGTGGTTCAGGTGTAGAGCTTTCTCTTGGGTTCGTTTGCGTTCTTTCTCATCTCGACTTGCCCGAAGAAGGAAATGAATTCGATAAGGGAGCAGTTCCCAATTAATCGGTTTCGTGAGAAAGCCCGAGGCGCCGACTTCAAAGGCATTCGTAATAGAATCCAGATCATCATGACCGGTGGCTATCAGAACCGGTGTGCATTCATAGCCAGAAATTTGCCGTAATTCCGTATAGACTTCAAAACCCGACTTTCCCGGCAAGGTGACATCTAAGATGATCAAGTCTGCCTTCATGACCCGTAGTATGGCCAGGGCTTTGTCACCGTCTTCAGCCTCTTCGATTTGATATCCGGCTTCGCCCAACGATTGACGAACGAGGAGACGAATCGTCGGGTCATCATCGGCAATCAGGATAACGGAATGGGTACGAAGGTGAGATTGGGATTTCATGGGTGTTCCTCGGTCATGTTTTGGACCATTGATTCCGCCCCCGCGGGATGGGAAGAAGGGATGGTGTGTGCCAATTTGAATTCATCCATATCGGGTAAGATTTGTTCAATGATCATGGCCTAAAGATTTTGGCTTAAGATGTCCTCATGGTTGAGGAGGCTGAGTATCTGTGGTGTGTCGTGTATAAATTTCCCACATGACAAATCATTCCTCTCATTCGTCTTTGGCAGGGGGAGGCACGAATGCACACTTCCCCTTGAGCCATGCTTGGCACTGTGGATTCAAGAGGGCCAATAAGCTCGAAACGCTGACATATACAGTTCTCTCGCCTGTTCGTCGGGATCTTGGCAACCTTTCTTAAACGATTTAAGCAGCCTGGAGAGGGAGAATGGGTGGGCAGATGCAAATTTTTATTATTTATACCTATGGAAGTAAGGCGGATCGGGAAAGAATGGCCCTAGGAGGCTGTCCGAGATCAGGGATCGTCGCGAGGGCATGTTGGTTTGAGTTAGATGTTTCGATCGTGTGAGACGAATAGTAGTGCCTATTTAACGAAAACGGGGAATGTTCAAAAAGGCCGTCCAGCAAGGCCGCAGGGCTTCCCGGCCTTCGTAGCCAAAGGCTACTTCGGCGGAGTAGGCTTGGCGCGCGGAGCGTACATGGAGTACGTGAGCACGCCAAAAGCCCGAGAACGCAGCTGGCGGCCTTTTTCAATATTCCCCGAAAAGGATCGGAAAATCTGGCCACATCCAGCACCTCCGCAGTAGATCGGCTAATCTGGGACGGGCTCCTTAGCTTGACAGTGTCACGCTGACCTTGTTACAAGCGGGGGTAAGATATCGGGAGGGAAAACATCCCCGTAATGTTATGGTGTGTGGACAAAGGCGTCCTTCATTTCCTAAAGGAATGAGGACGTTTTTTTTTGCTATGCGACGTTGCCGAATTGCCATGGTCCAGATGAACCCGATTGTTGGGGATTTGAAGGGAAATGTTCGGGCGATGACGCGATGGCTGAAGGAAGCCCGTCGGGCGGAGGCTGATCTAGTGGTCTTTCCCGAGTTGGTGATCACCGGATACCCGCCAGAAGATCTTCTTCTTCGCCCCAGTTTTCTCCACGATACACGTTGGGCCATGGATCAATTCGTGAAGCAGTGCCGAAACCTCACGGTGGTGGTTGGTTTTGTGGAAGAGGGAAAGGCAAGGAGTGTGAAGCCCACGACCCGGTTAGTGGTTCCTTCAGGACCACGCCCAATTTTTAATGCGGCAGCGGTGATACACGATCGCAAAATTGTCGCGACCTGTCATAAAACATTGTTGCCGAATTATGGGGTCTTTGATGAAAGCCGGTACTTTCATCCAGGCCATCAGGCGTTGGTCTGTGTGGTCGCTGGAATCCGAGTGGGCGTCAATATTTGTGAAGACATCTGGTACCAGGATGGACCCACGCGAGATCAAGTTCGTTGTGGGCATGCCGAATTGATCATTAATATCAATGCGTCCCCCTATCACAAGGGAAAAAGCGCTGTGCGTGAACGGATGTTATCGCAACGGGCTCGGGAAAATGGTGTCATGGTGAGTTACACCAACATGGTGGGTGGGCAGGATGAGATTGTCTTTGATGGCAATAGCGTGCTGGTGGATAGCAAGGGTCGTATCATGACTCGGGGGAAAGTCTTTGAAGAGGATATTATCGTTGCGGATCTTCAATTTGAGGATACGCCCTCTAGACTGGTCGTTGCCGGAAAACCGGGAAAAAGACGAGTGGCTGTCCACTATCCCATCAAAAAAGTTGTGGCTACAAGGAACTCTCGACACCAGGAAAAGAAGGCAATTATTCGCCATCCCATCTCGAAGCTGGACCCGTTGGAGGAAGTCTACCTTGCTCTAGTGACAGGAGTGCGAGACTATGTACGGAAGAACCGTTTTTCTATCGTAGTCATCGGGATCAGCGGAGGCATTGATTCGGCTCTCACGGCGGTGATCGCGGCTGATGCGATAGGCCCGGACAATGTCACCGGTGTGTTCATGCCTTCGAAGTTTACCTCTCGGGAAAGTCAGGACGATTCCCGAGCGCTGATGAAAGCACTCAAGTGTACATTACTCACGATTTCGATTGCAGGAGTGTGGAAGCAATTTGTGACTTTATTGGCACCGACTTTCGGGACCAGACCTCACGATACAACTGAGGAAAATCTCCAGGCCAGAATTCGAGGGACCCTCTTAATGGCCTTGTCGAATAAATTTGGGCATTTGGTCCTCACGACCGGGAACAAAAGTGAAATGAGCGTTGGCTATGCCACCCTGTATGGCGATATGGCTGGTGGGTTCGCCGTGATTAAGGACGTGCCGAAAATGCTGGTGTATGAGCTGATACGATATCGGAACCGTCGGGCGTACAAACAACATGGGAAGGATCTGATTCCCGTTCGAATCATTGAACGTGCCCCTTCGGCGGAGTTAAAGCCCGATCAAATTGATCAAGATACGTTGCCGCCATATGATGTCCTCGATCGGATTTTAGAGGCTTATGTGGAAGAGGATCGTTCATTGCCTGAGATCGTGAAGCTCGGCATGAAATCCCAAACCGTTCGAGGTGTGATGGCCATGGTGGATCGAAGCGAATATAAACGGCGGCAGGCGCCAATTGGCATCAAGATCACGCAGCGAGCTCTGGGAAAAGATAGACGGATGCCCATTACCAATCGATACGTGAAACATTAAAATGGGGAAATCCGAAATACGAATCTCGAAATTCGAAACACATGGTAATGCCAAATTTGAAACATTCGAATTGAATATTTCTGCATTGTTTCGTATTTCGATATTCGTATTTCGAATGTAAGACTATATGTGAGCGGATACTAAAAGGGGCAAAGAGGAAAGCGAGATGAAGTTTTCAGTCAAACCTGAACAATCTGATACCGTTTTTGGTGATGAGGAGCTGGCATCGACTCAGGCCGTGCTCCAAGAGCGGCGTGATGGTCTGTGCCAACGGTTGAGGGATGGAGCATCGGGTTCTGAAGTCGTAGCTGGCTTTACGGACTTAGTCGATTCCGTCTTGATGGCTCGATATCGAAACGTTCTCCGTCAGCAAGTCGGGGATGTGGCTGTTGGGATACAACAGTGTTGCCTGGTAGCGGTCGGTGGGTATGGACGTCGGGAGCTATCACCCTATTCGGATATCGATGTAATGATACTCTATAGCGCCGGGGGAGAGAAAGTGGTCAACACATTGTCCATGCAGGTGTTCCATCATCTGTGGGATTTAGGATTTCAAGTGGGGCATAGTGTTCGGTCCATTCAGGATTGCTTGGTCCTGGCAGAAGAAGATTTAGCCGTACAAACGGCTCTCATGGAATCGCGATTTCTGACAGGAGGGGCTTCTGTCTTTCAGAAATTTCAGCGACGCTTTGCGCGACGTATTTTGGGTCGGCGCGTCGACACGTTCATTCGAGAGAAGGTCGAAGAACGAACACGCGATTATGCCAAATTTGGCGAGACCATTTATTTGCTCGAACCCAACATCAAGAAGACCAAGGGGGGATTGCGCGATCTGCATTTGCTGCAATGGGTAGGCATGGCTAAATACCAAGCGGCCACGTTACAGGATCTGGCCAATCGCGGCATTCTGGCTCATCAGGATTATACCGCGTTGATTGAGGCTCGAGAGTTCTTATGGAAGGTTCGCACGTTTTTGCACCTTGAAGCCGGGCGTGCGCAGGACATTCTTACGTTTGAGGAACAAGTCCGGTTAGCCAAAGAGTTTGGGTTTCATGACCAAGCCCACCTGCTCGCCGTTGAACAGTTC
>JADFRB010000371.1 GCA_022561525.1 Nitrospinota bacterium | reverse complement strand
TGAATAAGGTGGAAACCGCCATCCGCATGACACATCTCCCAACGGGTATTGTGGTGCAATGCCAGAACGAACGCTCACAGTTGCAAAACCGGTTGAATGCTATGAAGGTACTCAAATCGAAACTTTACGAACTCGAACAGCAGAAGAAAGATGCGGAGTTCAAAAATATTATTGGTGAGAAAAAGGACATTGCCTGGGGCAGCCAAATTCGGTCGTATGTGTTTCAACCCTATCAAATGGTCAAGGATCATCGAACGAACCAGGAGTCGGGCAATGTCGCATCCGTCATGGATGGCGCACTCGATCCGTTTATCGAGGCCTATTTAAAATACAAGATGGTCTCAAAGACGTCGTAATATTTTTTGGTTCTTCTGGTGATTACGTTATTTTCAGGTGTAATCCTGAAGTATACGAGTTCCCCTCCTTTGTAAGGAAGGGCGGAGGGGAGGTAGACTGCCGGGTGATGAAACGTTACGACACTTCATCACGATATACCATTTTCCTAAGGCTCTACCCCACCCTGCCTCCCCTTACACACGGGAGGAATCCGGCGGAAATCTTTCTTTGATTATTTTTTTGCTAAACCAAAAACTCTATTCCTTTTTTCCTGGAACTGACTCATGGAAGACATAAACGAACAACGTACGCAACGCATTCAAAAGCTCGAGACGCTGAGAGCAATGGGCATCCAGCCCTATGGCACACGCTTTGATGAAACACATCAAATACAACCGCTGGTGGATTCTTACGGATCAAAAACCAAAGAGGAACTGGAACACGATACGATCGAATGCCGCACTGCCGGGCGCATCGTCGCGCTTCGCCGATTCGGCAAGGCCGCGTTTGCGTCACTCCAAGACGGTGCGCATCGATTGCAGGTGTACCTTAAAAAGGATGTACTGGGGGAAGACAGCTTTCGGCTTTCCCAAGAATTGGATTTGGGGGATTGGGTCGGCGTAGAGGGACACTTGTTTCGCACGAAGACCGATGAACTGACAATCGAGGTCCAGAACCTGACATTTTTATCGAAAGGCCTTCGCCCGCTGCCAGAGAAGTGGCATGGATTGACGGACATTGAAACCCGCTACCGTCAACGGTACGTCGATCTCATTGCCAATCCGGCTGTGCACAAAATATTTGAAACACGGAGCCGGTTGATAACGGGCATCCGAAACTATTTCACGGAACAAGGATTTCTCGAAGTCGAAACACCAATGATGCACCCTATCCCCGGTGGGGCCACGGCACGGCCCTTCGTGACCCACCATAATGCGCTGGATACCGATTTGTATTTGCGCATCGCGCCTGAACTGTATCTCAAACGTTTAATCGTTGGCGGCTTTCGGCGTGTGTTTGAAATTAATCGGAATTTTCGAAACGAGGGCATCTCCACAATTCATAATCCTGAATTCACCATGCTGGAGTTTTACCAGGCCTATGCCGACTACAACGATCTGATGGCTTTGACCGAAGATTTATTTGGCAAACTAGCACAGGATGTTTGTGGTACAACCAAGTTAGAGTATCAAGGCCAGATCATCGACCTGACACCTCCCTGGCGACGGCTTCCCTATTTTGAAGCCGTGTTAGAATACAATCGATTCGATCGAACCGTGCTGGAAAATCGTAAGGCTGCGGAGGCTGCGGCCAAACAGCTCGGCCTCGCTATTCCCAAAGACGCGACCCTTATTGGCATTGTGAACATGATCTTTGAAGAAACCGTGGAATCGAAACTGATTCAACCCACGTTTATCACGGACTATCCCACCGAGATTTCTCCGCTGTCGCGAAGAAAAGATTCGGATCCGTCACTCACGGACCGGTTTGAATTGTTTATCACGAGTCGTGAGTTGGCGAATGGATTTTCGGAGTTAAATGATCCAATCGATCAACGCCAACGTTTTGAAGCACAAGTGGCCCAGCGCGAAGCTGGCGATGAGGAGGCACATTATTTGGATGAAGACTTTGTCCGCGCCTTGGAATATGGCATGCCCCCGACCGCAGGAGAAGGCATTGGGATTGACCGCATGGTCATGCTGTTTACCAACCAAGCCTCTATTCGTGATGTGATTCTCTTTCCCCAACTTCGGCCGGAGAAACCCTCGTGACGCTACCCTACGAAATTTTTATCGGGCTTCGTTACCTGCGGGCGAAACGCCGCACTCGCACCATTTCGTTTAATACCTTTATTTCGATAACGGGAATTACCCTTGGCGTGGCCGCACTCATTGGTACTTTGGGGATCATGACGGGTTTTAAGGAAGACATGCAGGCCAAGATTTTAGGCACGACGTCGCACATCGTCGTCCAAGAACGCGGTCATCAAACCATGGCTGGACACACCGACCTCGTGATCAAGGTGGAAGGGGTGCCGGGAGTCATTGCCGCCACTCCCTACATTTTCAAGCAAGTCTTGCTGACCTCGAAAACAGGGGTTCAGGGCATTATTCTTCGT